>JAFMSA010000834.1 GCA_017353855.1 Alphaproteobacteria bacterium | reverse complement strand
TGCCGCGGACCGGCTGGCGGCGCATCTCGCCGGTCACGACATCCGCTCCGGTCAGCGTGTCGCGGTGTGGCTGCCGGGCCGCGTCGAGACCGCGATTGCGCTGCTCGCCTGCTCGCGCAACGGCTATGTCTGCTGTCCGTCCCTGCATCGCGACCACGCGGTTCGCGACATCGCCGCGCTGGTCGACCGCATGCGCGCCGCGGCGCTGATCGCTCAAACGGGCTACGGCGCCGATGCTGACCGCCGCGACGTCTTCGCGGAAGTGGCCGACCGCGATTTCGTGCGCTGCGTCCTGCGCGTCGGCCCGGCCGATGCCACGCCGTTCGGCGAATTGCCCGGCCCTTCGCTCGAAATCGAAGCGAGCGGGGACGCCAACCAGGTGATGTATCTGCCGTTCACGTCCGGCACGACCGGCGAACCCAAGGGCGTTATGCACAGCGACAACACGCTGCTCGCCTCGGCCAGGATGATGGTGAGCGACTGGCGGCTGGAAGGCGCTGTGCTCTACACGCTGAGCCCGCTTAGTCACAATCTGGGGCTCGGTGCGCTCGTCACTGCGATCTCAGCCGGCGGCGAACTGGTCGTCCACGATCCGCGGCGTGCCGGAAGCCTCATCGACCGGCTGCAGGAGACCTGCGCCGAGTTCCTGTTCGGCGTGCCCACCCATGCGGTTGACCTGCTGGCCGAGATGCGAGCCCGGGGCGCGCGGCATGTGGGCACGGTGCGCGGTTTTCGGATCTCGGGAGCCGCCGCGCCGGCGTCGGTCGTGGCCGGGCTGATGCAGTACGGCATCGTGCCGCAGAGTGGTTACGGGATGACTGAAAGCTGCTCCCATCAGTACACGTTGCCGGACGATCCGCCCGATCGCATCGTCGAGACCTGCGGACGCACCTGCGCGAGCTATGAGATCCGCATCTGGCGCCAGGATGATCCGGACACTGAAGCCGCGCCCGGAGAAATCGGCGAGATCGGCGGCCGCGGCGCGAGCCTGATGCTCGGCTATTTCGACAACCAGCAGGCGACCGAGGCGGCGTTCAACGCGCAGGGCTGGTTCATGACCGGCGATCTCGGCTGGATCGACGAGGCAGGTTATCTGCGTCTCACCGGCCGCAAGAAGGATGTGATCATCCGCGGCGGCCGCAACATCTATCCGGCCCACATCGAGACGCTGGCGCTGCGGCACGACGCGATCGAGAAGGCGGCGGTATTTCCGGTGACCGATGCGCGGCTTGGCGAACGCGTCTGCCTGGCCGTGGAAACGCGCGGCGGAACCCCGCTCGACCCGGAGGCGATCCTGCAACATCTGGATGCGTCTGGCTTATCGAGATCGGACATGCCGGAATTTATCCTGCAATTGTGCGAGATGCCGCTCACCGCCAGCGGCAAGCTACTGAAGCGTGAACTGGCCCACAGGGTCGCGGACGGGCGGCTGCGGCCGTTGCCGGTGCGCTTCCGCGGCCGGTCTGCGGCGCGCAGTTAGCACGATGCGGGCGATTGTCGTCGACCGCTTTGGACCGCCCGAGCGGTTGCGCGTCGGCGAGGTCGGGGAGCCCGTTCCGCGACCGGACGAAGTGTTGGTGAGGGTAGACGCCGCGCCGGTCAATTACGTGGATTTGCTGATGGTCGGCGGCACTTACCAGTTTCTCCCGTCGCTGCCCTTCATCCCGGGCAAGGGCCCGGCCGGCACGTTGACGGCGCTCGGAGGGGAGGTAACGGGCCTGCAGGTCGGCGACCGGGTGCTGGCTATGGCCGAACAAGGCGGCTATGCCGAGATGGTCACGGTGCGCGCCGATCAGTGCTACCGGTTACCGTCCTCGATGTCCTTTACTGAAGCCGCCTCGCTGAGCCTCGCGTACGATACTGCCTGGTTCGCTCTGCGCGAGCGCGCTCGACTCGAGACCGGCGAGACCGTACTCGTGCTCGGTGCCTCGGGCGCCGTCGGCCATGCGGCTGTCCAGCTCGCTCATGCCATGGGTGCGCGGGTACTTGCCGGGATTTCGCGACCGTCGCGGGCGGCCCTGGTGCGATCGGCAGGGGCCGACGCGGTCATCGATTTGTCCGCCGCCGACTTGCGCGAAAGCTTGCGCGCGCAGGTTTACGCTGTGACCGACGGGTGTGGCGCCGATATCATTGTCGACCC
>JAFMSA010000833.1 GCA_017353855.1 Alphaproteobacteria bacterium | reverse complement strand
AGGCTTCAGCCGTGTCGAAGCAGTTGAGACCGCTGTCGACCGCCTGCCCGACGGCGCGCCGGAACTGGGCCTCGTCGATCCGTCCGTAGGTGCCGCCGATTTCCCAGCATCCAAACCCGATCGCCGAGACCTTGAGGTCGGTGTTGCCGAACGGCCGGTATTCCATCACTCGCCCTATTGCGCGGCAATTGCCGGAGCCGGCGTAAAGCGCTGCTCCATGGCCCGACGCGCGCGTACCGCGTCGGTGTCGGGCACCGTGACATCGCTCCAGCGTACAACCTCGCCTGCTGCAATGTCGCGCAGTAGCGGGACGTTATGCGCGAGGCCGATCGGCAACGCGCGCTCCGCCAGGCTTAATTCCGCCGGCGCGAGCTTGCCCCAGACCGTATAGCCGCCTTCGCCATCGAGCACCTCGCCGGCGCACAATGCGCGTTTTGCGACCGCGACAACATCGCCTCGAAACCCGCCGGGCTGCCCGGTCGGCTCGCCGCGCAGCGCGGCCGACAGCACCGAGACGCCGAGTTCCAGGCCGATCAGATGAAAGGGCTTGTACATAGCGGCGTACCAGCCGCTCGGGTCGGTCTTCAGGCCGTACTCTCTGAAGCAGGCGCGAGCGTACTCGTTCGGCGCCTTCAAGATGACGTACACGCCCCATCGCAAGTCGCGGTAAACCGGCCTTCCGTCCCGTTCGAGCGACGAGACAACCTCGACCATGCCGTCTCGCGCGAGAATCCCGCCGGCCTCCTGCGCGCGCAGGATCTGCGGCAGGTCATCCACCCCGCAGGGCGGGAATTGCAACCCGTCGCGAGGAACCGCCAAACCGCAGGCATTTGCAATTGCCGCCATCTCGATCGCCGACTTGGTGCCGTCAAGAAACGAGTTGAACATCTGCGGGTTCATGCCGCCGCGCTGTGCCTCCTCCAGCGTCAGGCCGTAATGCCGCCAGACCCCGTCGGGCGTCACGGAATGATAGGCCGGCAGATACTTGGTTCCCTTGCCAGCGGCGACGACCTCGAAACCACAGGCGCGTGCCCAATCCACGAGTTCGCAGGTCAGCGCCGGCTGGTCGCCGTAGGCCAGCGAGTAAACGACCCCCCGCGCTCGTGCCTCCTCTGCCAGTAGCGGTCCGGCTAAGACATCGGCTTCGACATTGACCATGACGATGTGCTTGCCGGCGGCGATCGCCGCCCGCGCGTGGGCAATGCCGGCCGACGGACTGCCGGTCGCCTCGACGATGACCTCGACCCGGGGATCGGTGCACGCTTCGGTGCCTGATGCGGCAAATGCGGTCCGTGCGATCCGTGTCGTATCCCAACCCACGGTGCGGCATGCGGCGCGAGCGCGGTCGGGGTCGAGATCGGCGATAATCGGCACTTCGAGCCCGGACATCGCAGGCACCTGGTTCAGGAACATTGACCCGAATTTGCCGGCGCCGATGAGCGCCACCCGCACCGGCCGTCCGCTGGCGCGCTGCTGCAAGAGGCGATAAAGGCTCATGACCGACCGCCGCTAGTCCGCCGCCTCCCCTGCCCTTCCCTCACGGGAAAGCGGGGAAGGCTCAGGCAGCGGGCGAGAGGCCCGCGAATAGTCAAGCAAGGCATCGTCGGCGACCGGCTCGATTGGCGTGAAGTCGCGATGCGCGATCCACTCGGGCCGGGTCGGCTTGCGGATATGGTTCGAGACAGCGCATAGGGTCAGATACACGATGCGGCGGGGATACGGCGTGATGTTCGGCGCCGAGGCATGGACGAGATTGCCGTGGAACATCAGCACCGAGCCGGGCTTGCCGGTCGGCGCAACGATTCCACCCTTCTCGACGAGTCTTGTGACGGTTTCCTTATCGAGCGTCCACAGCGGATAGGACGTCGTCGCTTCGTCATGACCGGCCGACAGCACACCGTGCTTGTGGCTGCGTGGCACCAGCATCAGCGGGCCGTTGATCGGCATCACCTCGTCCATGAATACCGCTATGTTCATTGCGCGTGGCTCCGGCATGCCGTCGTCCCGGGCCCACGTGCCGTAATCCTGATGCCATTGCCAGACATCGCCCTCGAACGCCGCTTTTGCGTTGATCTTGAACTGATGCATGTAGAGCTTTTCGCCGAACACCTGCTCAACCGGGCGGATCAGCCGCGGATGAGT
>JAFMSA010000832.1 GCA_017353855.1 Alphaproteobacteria bacterium | reverse complement strand
ACTCGACATTGCGCTCGAAGTGGCGGACGAAACCGGGCTTCCGGCCATGGCACATCTCGACAACCCGCCGCCGAGCCGCCGCGAGGTTTTCTCGCGGTTGCGGCGCGGGGATATCCTGACGCACTGCTTCCGGCCCTTTCCGAACGCGCCGGTGCGCGCCGATGGCCGCATCCGCGAGGAGGTGAGTGAAGCTCGGCGCCGCGGGGTCATCTTCGACATCGGCCATGGCGGCGGCTCGTTCGGCTTTCGAACCGCTGAACGTATGCTGGCATCCGGCTTTCTGCCGGATGTCATCAGCAGCGACGTCCACACGCTCAGTATCAACGGGCCGGCCTTCGACCAGCTCGTGACGATGTCGAAGTTCCTGTGCCTTGGGATGGAGCTCCGCGACGTGATCAAAGCGAGCACGCTGGCGCCGGCGCAAGCCCTCGGGCGCCGGGATCTCGGACGCTTGGACGTCGGTGCCGCGGGCGACGCAACCCTGCTCGAGCTTACGGAGGGTGAGTTCGAGTATCGCGATGTGCTCGGAGTGTCTCGAGCGGGACGGTGGCGCTTGAAAGTCCGCGGCATTTCCTAGCCGGCAGCTTGTGGCACCCGCCGCGGACCTGAGCGCTCTGCGCGATCCTCACCAGCGAATTTGAGCCGTACGATGTGAGCTGGTTCACATAACATTCTGAACCGCCTGCAGACTGGCCCCGCTCAGGACCAGCCGAACCCTGAGGCACCGATGCCAGGTTCGTTATCGCTGAGGATTGATGCGCATGTCGGCGGCAGCGGCATGTGCGGGCTTGCAGCCGGCTTATCGGCGCTATGGCCGGCATTTTCCCTTTGAGATCGAGCGAAATTGCGGGATCGCAGCGCGCGCTCGCGGCGCTGGCTTGACTTTGTCGAACCGTGCCTGGATACCGGACGGTGCGGCCGATATCGGCGGCGACCTCATCCGGCACGGGAGGGCTGTATTGTGACCATCGACGGAGCGAATACGCAGAAATCGTACATATATCTGGGCTTGGCGGGCGAAACCGGACGCGGCCGGCCGGTGCATTCGGGCCTGTTTCGCCTGGCCGACGGCGCCGACGAATGGGAGCCGTTGCGCAACGGCTTGCCCGAGACCCCGGCGGTGCGGGCGTTGGCGGTGCATCCGCAGAGGCCGGAAATCGTTTATGCCGGGACGCAGTCGGGACCCTATCGCAGCGACGACCGCGGCGAGCACTGGGAAAAAGTCGACGTGCCCGACCACGGCTTGCCAACATGGTCGGTCCTGTTCCACCCGCATGATCCCGACGTGATCCTTGTCGGTTACGAGAACTGCGAAATCTATCGCAGTGACGATGCCGGTGCCCGCTGGGCACGCTTACCGGTCAGTGTGCGGTTTCCCGAGATCACCACAGCGCCGGGCGCCAATCCCGCCAAACGGGTTCTGATGATGGACGCCAGCGTCGGCGAGCCTGAGCTGCTCTATGCCGCAATCGAGGTCGGCGGCACGTTGCGCTCGACTGACGGCGGCGAGCACTGGGAGAATCTGAGCCACGGCCAGTACGTCAACGATGACGCCGTCGACATGCATGGAGTGCTGGCGAGCCGCTGGCGCCCCGGCACCGTCTACGGTATTGGCAGGGCCGGAATGTTCCAGAGCCTCGACCGCGGCGATCATTGGCGTCACGTACCGCTTGAGCCTCTCAACCCCAAGGGTCAGATCTATTGCCGCGACATCCGGGAGGTGCCGGGGACACCACGCAAGCTGTGGGTGGCAGCGGGCGCCGGTTTCCAGAGCGATGTCGGCGTGCTGCTGCGCAGCTCGGACGGCGGCGACAACTGGACCCGCGTCGATATCGGCGCGCGGCCGGCGCACACGATGTTCGCGTTGGCCTTCGACGAGCGACGGCCGGAACGGATGTCCTGCGCCACCAATGGCGGGGAGGTCTACAGCAGCTTAGATGGCGGCGAAAGCTGGATCACGCATTCGCCGCCGCCCGGCGGAACGCAGATCTACGCACTGGCGCGCGGTTGAGATCGGCGTGGACTTTGCGGTCACAGAAGAGCAAAGACGCCTGCAGGAGCGCTGCCGGCGTCTGGCGGCCGATTTTGCCGTTCGGTCGGCCGATCACGACCGCGAAGCGTCCCACCCGGCCGAGAATTACGAGC
>JAFMSA010000831.1 GCA_017353855.1 Alphaproteobacteria bacterium | reverse complement strand
CCCGACGCCGCCGCAGGCCTGGCAACAACAAAGGAAAGCCGAGGTCAAATCGAGTGGATGATCAATTTCTTGTGCGGTCTCGAAGGGGACGCCTCGAACTAGTGAATACGAGCTTTCCGGAACATTGGAGCGAGCGTGATGACGGCTACAGACCTTGACCAACAACTCGCGGATTTGCGGAGTGCGGCGAAGGCTTACGCTGCGCGTCACCAGTTCATCCCGGACCTCACCTGGCCAGACGGGGTTCGTATTGCGGTTAACTTCACCTGCGATTTCGACGCGATGTTGCTGCGCCGGCTGCTAAATGAGCCGCCAATGCAGCTCGCGAAGGGCGAATTCGGCGGACGGGTCGGCATCTGGCGGCTCGTCGAGCTGTTCAATGCGCTCGGCGTCAAGGCGACGATCTTCACGCCTGGGCGAATCTGCGAACTCTACCCTCGGGCACTGCGCGCAGTCGTTGAGAGCGGACACGAGATCGCCGATCACATGTGGGAACACCGCGTGCCGCAGGAGCCCGCGCTCGAAGAGAATCATCTGGCCAAGACCGTCGCCGCGCTCGAACGGGTATCCGGCCGCCGTCCGGCCGGCACTCGCAGCAGCCATAGCGCCGCGCTGCTCCGGCAATACGGGTATATCTATCGTTCTGAGGGTTCGGCCGACCAGCGACCGCATTACGAGTTCGACATGGGCGGAGGCAACGGCCTCGTCAGCCTGCCCATGCACTACGTCGTCGACGACGCGATGTACTTCAACTTCAACTGGCTCGGCAGCGATCCGTCGGCACAGCGGATCACCGACCCGGAGCGGGTCTGTGAGATCTGGTGGGCGGCGTTCCGCCAGCAATATAACGTCGGCGGCTATCTCAACGTCTGCATGCATCCGTTCCAGTCCGGCCGCGCGCTGCGCATCGCGATGCTCGAACGGCTGATATCCCGGATGAAGAGCCTGCCCGGCGTGTGGTTCCCCACTTGCGAACAGGTGGCACGCTACTGCATCAACCGCCATCCGCCGCGTACGGGCGCGCTCTGAAATATGGGAGGACGATAACGATGCCGTGGAAGCAAGGCTACACGATCTCCGACGAGAGGAGCCTGCCGGACGCCGAGATCCGCTGGCCGGAGGGCGCCCGTTGCTGTGTCGCGGTCACTGTGGATCTGAGCGTTGCTTCGGGACCGGAGGGGGTTACCGCCGCCGACCTCGCGACGCCCGAGGCGGTGTTCGGTGCTAACCAGGGGCTTGCTGCGTTGCGCCAGATACTCCGCCGCCGCGGGGTGCGGGCGACCTTCGCGGTCCCGGCGGTCATCGCGCATATCCATGGCGATCTGGTGCGCTCGCTTGCCGCTGAGGGTCATGAGATCGCCGCAAACGGCTTCCGGCACGAGGATGTCAGCGGGCTCGAGCGCGATGAGGAGTGGCCGCGCATCGCGCGTACGACCGAGATCCTCACCGGCGTCACGGGCCACAAACCAGCCGGCTGGTTCTCGCTACCGCGGCAGGGCGACCGCTACGCGGTCGGCACGATCAGCATCAACACGATCGACCTCTTGCTCGAGGCCGGCTACGTTTACCTCGGCAACGGACTGGCCGACGACATCCCGCATTACTGGGTCAGCGACTTCGCGAGCCGTCGCGCTCTCTTGACGCTGCCCTATTACTACCACTTCGATGACCAGTTCTTCTTGATGTTTCCGCGTAAGGGGACCGGCCTCGAACACCCGGACGCGCTGCTACGCAACTGGCGCGGTGAGTTTGCGGCACAATACAAGCGTGGGCGCTATTTTCACATGACCTTGCACCCGCAACATATCGGTTGGTCCAATCGACTGCAAATGCTAGACGAATTCCTCGCCGAGCTGCGCGAGTATCCGAGCCTCTGGAACCCGACTGCGGCGGAATGCGCGCGCTATTGGCTGGAAACCTACCCAATCGGCGCGCATTTACACCTCGAACCGAGCATCTGGCGGGACTATCCCGGCAGCCTCAGCTGAGAACCCCGAGGAGCGGGGTAGCCGCTTTCTGTCGACGATTTTCGACAGACCCGAAAATTATCGAGAGCGACATTAGGGCCGCGGCCAAGAAACCGGGCAAGTTTCTCTTCGCGGCCGGCGCGGTGGGGATCACCCCTGTAGAGCGTGGTCCTTTGGAA
>JAFMSA010000830.1 GCA_017353855.1 Alphaproteobacteria bacterium | reverse complement strand
TGCAGCGCTAGCCCCCTTATTTCCTGTATGCTGCGGGCGAGCAGCACGATCCTTACCATGACCGCCTTTCCTCGAAAAAGAGCCGCCCATCCATCCGACCAGGGCGACGGGTATCTCCGTCGGCTCGGCGAGCGGGTGCGGGAGGAACGCGCGCGGCGCGGCATGACGCGCAGGATCCTGGCCCGCGATTCCGGATTGTCGGAGCGTTACCTCGCGCAACTTGAAAGCGGTCAGGGAAACCTGTCGATCAAATTGCTCCGCCGGGTCGGCGATGCGCTGAACCTGCCGCTCGCCCGACTGGTCGCCGCGGAACCCGAGGAACCGGCCGAACTCCGCCGGATCCTGGAGCTGCTACGACGCTTGCCCTCAGACCGGCTGGGCGAGGCGCGCGCCTTGCTCGACGCGCATTTCACCGCGCCGGACCGCGAGGCGCGTTTGCGGCGAATCGCGCTGATCGGCTTGCGCGGTGCGGGCAAATCGACACTGGGCAGCCGTCTTGCCGATCATCTCGGCATTCCATTTGTCGAGCTCGATGCCGAGATCGAGAAGGATTTTGGACTCTCGTTGGCCGAGATTTTCGCTCTCTCCGGCCAATCCGCCTACCGCCGGTCCGAGCGGCGGGCGCTCGAAGGGGTGATCGAGCGCCATCAGCGCTTTGTCTTGGCGGCAGGCGGCAGCATCGTCGCCGAGCCCGACACCTATGAAGAGCTGCTGTCGCGCTGCTTCACGATCTGGATTACCGCCTCGCCCGAGGAGCACATGAGCCGTGTGATCGCGCAAGGCGATTTCCGCCCGATGGCCGACAACAAGGAGGCCATGGCCGATCTCGAACGTATCCTCGCCGCCCGCACCCCGCTCTATGCCCGCGCGGACACCGTCGTCGAGACGGCCGGTCAAACGATGGAAACCAGCTTCTTACAGCTGCAGGCGGTATTGCCCCGAAATGCGCTTGACGTCGTGCGAGGTGCGCGCGGGCAGTCTGAGGGTTGCGCACGTTCGGCCGGCCGCGCCAGTCCGACATGAGGGTGCCGGATTGACGGTGGACGGCACGAGGGTAAATTGAGGGCAGAATTTCGTGGGGACATCTGAGGTGGCGCGCGTCGTTCAAGCTTCCGAGGCGAAACTTCACCTTGCCAGCCTGCTCGACGAGGTCGCGCGCGGGGAGACGATTATCATCACGCGCCGCGGTCAGCCCGTCGCCCGAATGGTTCGCGAGCCTGATCGCCGCAGAGAAAATGTCGATCAGGCGGTTGAAGGGGGCAAGCGGCCGCGCAGGTGAGCGGGCAATATCACGGTTAAGGAGCACCGGCTGCGATGTCGCTGCGGCACCGCTTTCTTGAGGTGTTGCGTGCCCGCCTCGGCGCCGGGGGCCTGCCGCTGCGCATCGTCTTCCCGGACGGTGAGGAGTATGAGTTTGCGTCCGCGCCGGCGGTAACGATTGTCCTGCGCTCGCCGCACCTGCTGCGTCGGTTCTTGAGCGGCGATATGGAGCGGCTCGGGCAGGCGTATGTCGAGGGCGAGCTTGCTGTCGAGGGCTCGGTCGAGGATGTGCTGGGGGTCGGCATCGCGCTTGCCGAGCGGCTCGGCCGGATGCCGATGCTGCGCCGGCTGGCGCCGCTCGCGGCGCGACTGCGACGCCGCCGCGGCAAAGCGCGCGATGCCCAATGGGTGCGCTACCACTACGATGTCTCCAACGAGTTCTATCGCCTGTGGCTCGACCGCCACATGGTCTATTCCTGCGCTTATTTCACGACCGGTGCCGAAGACCTCGACACCGCGCAGGAGCAGAAGCTCGACCATCTGTGCCGCAAATTGCGCCTCGCGGCGGGTGAGCGGCTGCTCGATATCGGGTGCGGCTGGGGCGGGCTGCTGTGTTGGGCGGCGGTGCATTACGGCGTTTCCGGTGTGGGGATCACGTTGAGCCGCCCGCAGGCGGAGCTCGCGCGCGAACGCGCCGCGCAGCAGGGGCTCGGCGGACGGCTCGAATTTCGCGTTCAGGACTACCGCGACGTCGCGGGCGAGGGTGAATTCGACAAGGTCGTTTCGGTCGGCATGTACGAACACGTCGGCATCGCCAATCTGCCCGCTTATTTCGCGGCCGTTGCGCGCCTGTTGAAGCCGGGTGGGCTGGTGGTGAACCACGGCAT
>JAFMSA010000242.1 GCA_017353855.1 Alphaproteobacteria bacterium | reverse complement strand
GCGGCCGTTCCCTTGGGCTCAAAGACGGTGCTCTCGCTGATGCCGCCGTCCTTTGTCCGTATCGTTACGGTGGCGCCTTGCCGATAGCGCGCGACATCGTCGGTTGGCGGGGCGCCCACACGGACCTTGTCAATCAGCTGATGGATTACCGGGTCGTTGATTTTCTCGGCCGTTGCGTGAATCCACGAGAAGTCCCGGTCGGCTACGCCGGCAGCAAGGAAGTAGGCGGGACTGTGCGCCATTCCGATCAGATCAGTCGGGTGCAGCGGTCCGGTAAGCGCCGTGAGGCCGGGACGAGACACCGTGATGCTTTCGACGGCTTCCGGCACGATATGTGCCCCTTTCGCGGCATTGGCAGCGGCCTCTGCAAGGGCGTGATAGGGATGACCGCCCGGCACCAGCTTAATGGCCATATCCGTGATGATATCCCAGGATTCGCCGAGCTCCCGGACCACACCGGCGCCGGCGGAGGCGCCGTCGGTCCCGCCATAGACTTCAAAGAAACCGCGGCGGGTCTCGAGGATGCTCTCTTCGGCTTTGTAGCCCCGCTGGGCCGCGAGCGCAGCATAAACGCCCATCATTGCGGCGAGGCCCGCGTGATGTTCGCGGGCGGCGCTGGTATTCGCAGCAGCCATCAGCCCGCCGATCGACGTCGCCGACAGGGCTATGGCCTGGGACAGTTGGGACGCGTCCAGCCGCATCAAACGCCCAGCGGCAACTGCGCCGCCAAAGATCGCGACAAGGCACCCGTGAAACCCGCGTGCGCGAAACAAGGGTGTGATCGCTTCGCCGATACGCCCGGCCGCCTCGTAGCCGACCACGATGGCGGTCAGGATGTCCACGCCCTGGGCACCCGTCCGCTCCGCGAGGGCAAGCGAAGTAGCGACCAAGGTCGTGCCGGCATGGACGATATCTCGCAGGTCGCTGTCATCCGACGCCGCGGCATCGCTCATCACGGCGTTGACCTGCGCCGCGTCGGCTACCGGTAATTTGGGCCCTGCATCAAACCACAGCGAGGCCTCGGGAGTTCCGCCACGCTGCTGCGCGAGAGAGCGAACGATTGCCGAAGATTCGAGCCCGCAGCCCATCGCCGCACTCGCCACCGTGCTGGCAACGAGCATTGTCGCATGCTCGACCGCTTGCGGGGGAAGATCGGCTGTCGAGATTCCAGCCAGAAACTCGGCCAATTCTCGTGCAGCAGTCATCCGACGCTCCTTCTCCGGGACTTAAGCAGCCTTCTTACCTTATTAGCAGTCGTGAGGTTGGTTCCAGCCGACAAAGCCAGGCGCGAGCCTCGATACCCTATTTTCGTTCCGCTCAGAGAACCGTCTTCTTCTCAAGTAAGGCGACCCTTCCCCACAAGAGACAACCGAAAATACTTGGCGTTCGAAAGCGGTTCCGCGTCTCACCCAAGAGATCTGGCCTTGCATCGGCAGCAGCTGCCAACCCGGTCAGCCTCAGGCTGACTTGCGATCGGTCCCGTGCTGTAGGCTCGGTCCCGGTGGCCGGTCGCGGCGGTGACAGCCAGGCTGACGGGTGGCTAGCATTTTCCGGTATCAGCTGCTGTCCGCTTCGTACAGTTCCGAGCCGACGTGGCCCCGGAATGATGATCGCGCAGCGGGATACCGCGCCGCGTCCTCGGCTTCGCGTGACCGGCGGTATTGAGGGCGCATCCGTCAATGACGCGGGTACACTCGGGAATCGCCGAAGACTTAGGCGTCGGGAAGCCGCGTACCTGGATCTGCACCACTGCGTGGTAGGCCACCGCCATATCTGACTGGTAGCAGCTGCAGCGCCTGGCCTTGCACACAAAGCAGGACGTGCCGAGCTCATGGGGTCGGGTGACGCCGCAGACGCGCTCGTCGGCGCCGATCCCGTATCAGATTACAGTACGGAAATCCAGAAATCGGCGATCAGCGTTACTCCAGGGGCCGGCATGGCGGGTGGTGTCTGGATGCAAACGAAAGGATGCGGTTGGGCGCCGATCTTGGCCGACCAAGCCATCGCGATGCCGGCAAACGCCGTCGGGTCGGGCACGAAATATTGGGCGCGGAGCACGTTGGCCATCGAGGTCCCGGAGAGCCGACACAGTGCATCGGCATATTCGTACACTGCCGCCGCCTGCGTATACCCGGCGTGTGAAAGAGCACCAAAACCGGGCGACAGGGTCTTGCCGACGACATCCCCGGAGGGTCCGATCGCCATCAGCCCCGAAGGCAGCAGAAATTCGCCCGCTCGGACACAGGGCCCGTACGTGGCCATGCCGGGGATGTCGGCCACGACCACCTGCTTCTTCCGGCCCGCGGTGTTGGTCAACGCCAGCAGATTGATCTCGATGATCCCGCCCGCCGTCGCGAAGGATTTGGTCGGCACTACCGTCACCGCGCAGGGGATGTCCGCGTAGTGCCGGTTCCAGACATCAATAAAGTCGGGAAAGTCATCGGTGCGGGCGAGGTAGATTTGCGCCTTCAGAGACCGCTCCAATGACGAGCCCGCGGCCTCCAGCGCCGGCTTCAATTTTTCCAGGATTATGAATTCGGTCTGTTTGCGGATCTCGCTGCCGGCCCAGGCCGCGTGATCAGGAACGTGCGCGCGCGGGTCCAGTCCGTGCCCCGCATTATGCGCCATCTGGCCGGCAATGAACACGAATTCATCGCAAACCGCGGCCGGTGTGAAGCCCGAGCTGGGGGCAGAGCCGACGCCCGGCGGATAGATCCTGCGGATCTCGTGTCCCGGCATCACGGCGATCAGCGAAGTCGAGATATTGGTGTCGGCGGCAAAGCAGCGCTCCATCACCACCGAGGTGCTCGGGGGAATGTAATCACCGAATTGGGCGTGCCGGGCGAGGTGATAGGGATCGACGGCAGCAGGTGTCGGATAGTACTGGTCGAGACGCAAGCCATTGCCGAGGTCGGACCCGAACTCCTGCAGGATCCGCCGCATGCGCTGCAAAATGAAATCGCCTTCGCGCCGGCCGCGCGGTCGTCCGAATGACGGGAATCCCGGCGGACCAGTCACCTCCTCGGGGATACCCGTCTCGAAATCGAAAGCCTCGTGGCCGGTGAGAAAGATCCACGGGCCCGCCTTGACCGCATAGGCATAGGGCACGGGGGTCCCCAACAGGTTCGGTACAGACTTCACTTCCAGCATCGTCATTGCTTCCTCCGGACACTCACCGCCATCATTAGCGAACTCCCGCGATCGCGTCTGCTATAGTGCGCCGGTGAAGCCCGCGCTCCCCAACTCCCGCTCAGCCGACCACGTTCTCGGCCGCCCGGTGGCGCGGATGGAGGACCCGCCGTTGCTGACCGGGCGGGGCGCCTTCGTTGGCGATATCGGCTTCCCGCACCAGCTGCATATGCGCATCGTGCGTTCGCCTCATGCCAATGCCGTGCTGCGATCGGTCGACGTTGGGGCGGCGCTCGCCGCGCCGGGAGTAGTCGCGGTGTGGACGGCGGCGGACATCGCCGACCTGCCGCCGATTGATTTTCGCGACGCGGCCGCCGAGGCGCTGCGCCCCTATCGCCAGCCGCTGCTGGCGCGCGACCGGCTGCGCTATGTCGGCGAGCCGATTGCGGCCGTGTTCGCGCCCGATCCCTATCTGGCTGAGGATGCCGGCGAACTGGTTTCAGTCGAAGCCGATGTGCTGGCGCCGATACTGGATGCCAGCGGGGCTCCTGGCAGTTTCGCGGCCGGCCGGTCGACGGAAGCACTCGTGCTGCAGGCCGGTTACGGCGATGTCGAGGCAGCTTTCGCAACGGCGCATGCGGTCGTCGTCGTCAACCTGACTGTCGGGCGGCACAGCGCCGTACCGATCGAGACGCGCGGAGCGCTGGCCCGCTTCGACGCTGCCCGCGACGTGCTCGAATTATACGGCGCGGCCAAAGTGCCGCACCGCAACCGCGACGCGCTGGCGCGCGCGTTCGGCCGCAGCACGACGGCGGTGGTACTGAAGGAAGGCAACACCGGCGGCGGATTCGGCGTGCGCGGGGAGCTCTACCCCGAAGATTTTCTCGTCTGCGCCGCCGCACTGCGATTGGGGCGGCCGGTCAAGTGGATCGAGGACCGGCACGAGCATCTGCTGGCCGCCAACCATTCGCGCGAGCAGCGCCACCTCGCCCGCGCCGCAATCGACGCCGACGGCCGGATCCTTGCTCTGGAGAGCACATTCTACCTCGACCAGGGCGCGTATGTGCGTACGCATGGCGCCCGCGTTGCGGAGATGACAATGGCCATGCTGCCCGGGCCGTACCGCATCCGCGCCTACCGCAGCCTCTGTCATTTCCGCCTGACCAACAAGACGCCCGCGGCGACCTATCGGGCGCCGGGCCGGTTCGAGAGCACCTTCGTGCGCGAACGGCTCCTCGACTTAGTTGCCAACCGGCTCGGCCTCGACCGGGTGACGGTGCGCCGGCGCAACCTCGTCGCGGCGGCCGAGATGCCGTTCTCCCGCAAGCTGAACGCGCTCGGCACCGATATCGTCTACGATTCCGGCGATTATTCGCGATTGCTCGACAAGGCGCTCACAAGCATCGGCTGGGAGCCGCTGCAAGCGGAGCTGCGCCGCCGTCGCGCTGCCGGCGAATTGGTCGGATCCGGCATCGCGATCTTCGTCGAGAAGGGCGGGCTCGGACCGCGGGACGGCGCCCGCGTCGCGATTGACGGCACCGGCGCGGTCGAGCTGGTGACCGGCGGCTCGGCGGTCGGCCAAGGCTTCGCGACGGCGATGGCGCAGATCTGCGCCGCCACGATCGGTGTGGACTACCGCCAGGTGCGGGTCGTCGCCGGACAGACCGACCGGATCCAGTACGGCATCGGGGCCCATGCCTCCCGTGCCTCGGTCATGACGGGCAGCGCAACGCATGCGGCCGCGCTCAAACTACGGGCCAAGGTACTCGATGTCGCGGCGTCATTGCTCCAGGCGGGACCGGACGAGCTTGACATTGTCGACGGCCTTGTGGCGCACCGCGACCGGCCCGGCGGGGGTTCGATCAGCCTGGCGGCGATCGCCCGTCATTTGATGCCTGACTCGCCGACGCTCGGAGAGCGTGACCCGGGGCTGACCGCCGAAGGCTGGTTCCGTACCGATCACATGACCTACCCTTACGGCGTACAGATCGGCGTCGTCCGCGTCGACGCCGATACCGCCCAGGTGACGGTGGAGCGCTTTCTGCTTGCCTACGACGTCGGCCGGTCGATCAACCCGATGCTGGTCGAGGGCCAGCTGGTCGGCGGTTTCGTACAGGGTCTCGGCGGCGCGCTCTATGAAGAATTCCGCTATGACGAGCGCGGCCAGCCGCTCAGTGTGACCTTGGCCGATTATCTGCTGCCGACCGCGTCGGAAACCCCCGCGGTGGAAGTGCTGGTTACCGAGGACGCGCCAAGCCCGCTCAACCCGCTCGGCATCAAAAGTGTGGGCGAGGGCGGAATCAATGGGGTCGGCGCGGCCATCGCCTCGGCGATCGACGACGCAATCGGTTTGCCGGGCGCCGTGACGCGGCTCCCGGCGACGCCGGAGCGGCTCAAGGCGCTATTAAGCGGGGGAGCGCAACGTCAGCGGTCTGTCGACAGATAGAAGGGGTGATGACAATGAGCAATCTCGACGCGTTGATCCGGGACCTCGTCATCGGCAACCGGATCCTCGCCAGGGAGGAGGTCGTTGACGCCTATGGGCATGTCAGCGTCCGCCACCCCCACAATCCCAACCGCTTTTTGATCGCCCGCTCGCTCGCGCCGGAGCTGGTCGGTCCCGACGACATCGTCGAACTTGACCTCGACGCTCAGCCGGTAGGCGACGAACACCGCAGCCTTTATCTTGAACGCTTCATTCACGCGGCGATCTTTGCGGCACGGCCTGACGTGATGGCGGTCGTGCATGCCCATGCGGAGGACACGCTGCCGTTCGGAATAGCTAAAGGGGCCAGGCTCCGGCCGGTAATTCATTCGGGCAGCTTTATTGGCGCTGAGGTGCCGGTCTGGGATATTGCCGACAATTTCGGCGACACTAACCTGCTCGTCACCGACATGGCGCAGGCGCGCGATCTTGCAAAATCTCTCGGCGGCAGCAGCGTCGCACTGATGCGCGGTCACGGCTTTGCCGCCGCCGCACGCTCGTTGATCGAGGTCGTGCGATTATCGGTCTATCTGCCGCGCAATGCACGGGCCCTGACGCGAGCGAGGCAGCTGGGGGGTGAGATCAGGTACCTCTCGCAAGGCGAGATTGATGCCCGCAGCCGTGGCTACAGTCCGTATTCGGTCGAGACCTGGCGCACCTGGGAGTATTGGGCGCACAAGGCCGGCTGCGGCCACCTGCTGAACCGCCCCCACGAGCAACACCCGCCAAAAGGCTGATCCTCAGTGGGCAGTTCGCAACCGGCGCCATTGCTAACATTGCTGAGGCCATCGACCGTCGCCGCCTATACCTCAGCCGGGTTCTGGGGCGACGAGACGATCTACCGCTTGGCCGCGCGGCGTGCGCGAGCGAGGCCGCGTGGGTGGGCAGTGCGTGACCATCACCGCCGGCTCAGTTACGCGGAGCTGGTCGTTGCCGCGGACCGGCTGGCGGCGCATCTCGCCGGTCACGACATCCGCTCCGGTCAGCGTGTCGCGGTGTGGCTGCCGGGCCGCGTCGAGACCGCGATTGCGCTGCTCGCCTGCTCGCGCAAC
>JAFMSA010000241.1 GCA_017353855.1 Alphaproteobacteria bacterium | reverse complement strand
CCTCGCAACGGCGAGGGCCCGGGACTCGGCTTCTGCGTGTCGCCCGCTTCCGGATTCCGGCTCTCGCGGGAATGACCTCGCGGAGCCGATCGCGGGCTCATCGAGTTGCGAATGGACGAGATCGCTCTCGCATAATCCGGCGCCTGGAAGACATGAGACCCGGCGACAATCGCGTTCGCGCCGGCATCGAGCACGCGCCAGGCGTTTGCCCCGCTCAAACCGCCATCCACCTCGATGACCGGATCGAGGCTCCGCTCATCGCAGAGCCGTCGTAATGCCCGGATTTTAGGGAGCATCTCGGGCAGGAACTGCTGTCCGCCGAAACCCGGATTCACCGTCATCAGCAAAATGACGCCGCAGAGCTCGAGAACATACTCGATCTGCGACAGAGGGGTGGCCGGGTTCAGGACCACCCCCGGGATCTTTCCGAGATCGCGGATATGCCCGAGTGTCCGGTGCAGATGAATTGTCGAGCTCGGCTCGCAATGGACCAGCAGGTGGTCCGCGCCGGCGCGAGCGAATTCATCGAGGTAACGCTCGGGCTCGACGATCATCAGATGGACATCGACCGGTTTGCGTGTCGCCCTGCGCACGGCTTCGACGACGACCGGCCCGATCGTGATATTGGGCACAAAGCGGCCGTCCATCACATCGATATGGATCCAGTCGGCTCCGGCTTCGTCGACGGCCCGCACTTCATCGGCCAGACGGCCGAAATCGGCCGACAGAATAGAGGGAGCAACAATAACCTTACGGGTCATGGGCACACGGGATCACACAATTGGCCGCCACCGGCGACCACTGCGCCAGAGCAGGGTCTCGGCCGCTTCGGGGCCGGCGCTTCCCGCATCATATCTTTCGAGCGCAACGGTCTTGTCATTCTGCCACAAATCGAGGATCGGCTGCACCACCGCCCATCCCGCTTCGACGCCGTCGTCCCGGTTGAATAAGATCGCGTCGCCGATCATACAGTCGTAAACGAGGGTCTCGTAGCCCGTCGTCGGCGCTGTCTTGAAGTAATCCTTGTAGGAGAAATTCATGCGCACGCCGCCGAGTGCGATTTCGGGTCCCGGTACCTTGGCGCTGAATTGCAACGAGACGCCCTCGTCGGGCTGAATCTGCAAGGCGAGAACATTGGGCGTCAGGATATCCACCGGGGTCTCGCGGAACAGCGCGAACGGCGCCTGTTTAAAGTGGATCGCGATCTCGGTCGTGCGTCGCGAAAGCCGCTTGCCGGTGCGCAGATAGAACGGAACGCCCGCCCAGCGCCAATTGTCCACGGCGAGCTGCATCGCGACATAAGTCTCGGTCACGCTGGCGGGGGCGACGCCGGGCTCCTCGCGATAGCCGTTGACGCGTTCTCCCCTGATCTCGCCGGCCGCATACTGCCCGCGGACGACGCTGCGGCGCACCTCAGCATCGCCGAGCGGATGCACCGCCGCGAGCACCTTCGATTTTTCGGCGCGTACCGCGTCTGCGGCGAACGAGTTCGGAACCCCCATCGCGATCAAGCTAAACAGCTGGAAGACGTGATTCGGTACCATGTCGCGCAACGCGCCGGTTGCCTCGTAAAACTTGGCACGCCGCTCCACTCCGACAGTTTCGGCTACCGTGATCTGCACATGGTCGATATGATCGCGGTTCCATATCGGCTCGAAAATGCCGTTGGCAAAGCGCAGCACCATGATGTTCTGGACCGTCTCCTTCCCGAGAAAATGGTCCATCCGATAGACCTGCGACTCTGACAGCACCTTGAGGATTTGCGCATTCAGGGCGCGGGCTGAAGTGAGATCGCTGCCGAACGGTTTTTCGATGATCACCCGGCGCCAGGCCCCGTCCTTTTCCCGAGCGAGACCGACAACGCCGAGATTTTCCACGATTGTGCCGAACAACTCGCTCGCGACAGCGAGGTAAAACACCGCATTTCCACCGGTCTGGTGCACTGCCGCCGTTTTTTCGTGGACTTCGTAGAGCCGCGCGTAAGTATCAGGCAGGGTCAGATCGCCGGCAAAGTGGGTGATCCGATTCGCGACAAATTCCCAAGCCTGTTTGTCGAAGGGCTCGGTCGCGTCACCCGATGCGGTATCCGAAACAAAGCTCCTGACCCCCTCGGCCAAATAATCGCGAAAGGCGTCGACCGGTTTCGGCGTGCGGTCGACGGCGATGATCGCGAATTGGTCCGGGAGAAGCCTTGCCTTCCTCAGATTATAAATGGCCGGCATCAGGAGGCGCTTTGTAAGATCGCCGCCGGCGCCGAAAATCACCAATGTGCATGGCGGCGCCTTGCGTCCTTGCTGCTCCTGCGCGAATGGCTTTTCCTCGACCCGAACATCCATGGTTCAGCCCCTCGCGTTGGTTGCGGTGCGAAAACTCACTGTAAAGCCTGCTCGACTGCGCGAACCAGCACGCCCAGACCGGCTTCGAGGTCGCCGGTGATGTGCACGCGCAACGCGCGCCGGCCGCGTTCGGCAAGCACCTCGAAATCGCCGCGCGCTTGAGCGGCCTTGACGACGCCGAACGAGTAGGACTGTCCCGGCACCGGCAGATCCTCGGCGTCCTCGCAGGTGATCTGTAAAAATACGCCGGTGTTGGGGCCGCCCTTATAAGCTTGGCCGGTCGAGTGCAGAAAGCGCGGCCCGAAACCGACGCAAGTCGCCGCCCGTGTCCGCTCGCGGATCGCGCGGCGGAGCTGCTGCATCGCCTCGATATGGGCAGGGCTACGCTCGATATAGGCGAGCAGTGCCGCATAGTCGCCGGCACCGATGCGGCCCAGATGGGCCTTCAGCGCAGCGGTCAGGCTCGCCGCGTGCGGCCTCAGCGCAGCCTCGTTGCGCGGATCGGCGAAGAGCCGGATCCCGTCCCCTTCGAAAAACGGGCGCTCTTCGGGAAGCGCTCCGGTTCGCTCGTAGGCGGCGGTGAGTTCCCGGGTCTTGACCTTGCTCGCCTCGACATCCGGCTGGTCAAAGGGGTTTATCCCAATGATCGAACCGGCAACCGCGGTTGCCATCTCCCATCGGAAGAACTCCTGCCCGAGCTGCATGCGGTCATGCACCGTGATTCGCACGACCGGATGTCCCGCTGCCTCGATGGCGGCGAGCGCCTGCTCCTGCCCGGCGTCCTCATCGGCCGCCAGCCGCAGATAGGCGAAGACGCGGTCGCTGCCGTAGAGCGCCGGTGCACCCAACGGCTCGGCGTCGACCGGCACAATGCCCTTACCGAGCTTTCCGGTCGATTCGGCCAGCAGCTGCTCGAGCCAGGCTCCGAAATCGGCAATCCCCTTGGAGGCGATGATCGTCACCTTATCGCGGCCGCGGCGCTGGCAGGTCCCGAGGATCGCACCGAGGATCACGCCCGGGTTCTCAAGCGGCGGTGCGCTCGCTGCGCACGAGCGCACCATCTCAGCCGCACTCTCCAGGAATGCCTGCGGATCGATCCCGATCGCCGCGGCCGGTACCATGCCAAAGTCCGAGAGCACCGAGTAGCGGCCGCCAATGCTCGGCAGTCCGTGGAAGACGCAGCGAAAGCCTTCGTTCAGAGCTGCCTTTTCGAGCGAGGAGCCCGGGTCCGTAATCGCGGCGAAGCGCTTGGGGGCCTCGTGCGCGCCGACCGCTCGCTTTGCGAGCTCGTAAAAATATTGCTTGAAGATGTTGGGCTCGAGCGTGCTGCCTGATTTACTCGACACCAGGAACAGCGTCCGCGCCGGGTCGATCCGGGCTTCGAAGCGTCCGATCTGCACGGGATCGGTCGAATCCAGCACATGCAGGTTCGGAAAGCCGGGTCTGGTCCCGAAGGTTTCGCTGAAGACTTCGGGACCAAGGCTCGACCCGCCCATCCCGAGCAGCAGCACGTCCCTGAAGCCCGATTGCTTGACGTCGTCGGCGAAGTCTTGCAGGTGAGCGATGCCTTTGAGCTGCTTGTCGACGATCGCGAGCCAGCCGATCCAGTTGGCCTCGTCTTCCTCGGTCCACAGCGATGCGTCGGCGGCCCACAGCCGTCGAACCTTGCCCTCGCTGCGCCACGCCTCGAGCACCGCCTCGACATCGTGCTGCAACTCGGCTGGCAGCTTGTAGGCCATTGCATTGAGCTTGCTGCCGAGGACGACGCGACGCTTCTTCTGCACTGCCGCGTAGAGCTGATCGGCGGCATCAGCGAACAGCCGCACCCCGTCCTCGACGAGCTTGGCGGTCACGGCATCGATCGAAATGTCGACTTCCGGGAGGGCATCCATCGTGGCCCGCGCGGCAGCGATATCGTCCTCGAGCGTGGCGCGCGGACGGCCATGATCGCGGTAAGCGTCCATCGTGGCCGGCGGCATCGTATTGACCGTGTCGGCGCCGATCAGCTCGTCGACATAGAGAACGTCGCTATAGGCCTTGTTCTTGGTTCCCGTGCTCGCCCATAGCAGACGCTGGGTTTGCGCACCCTGTTGTGCCAGGCGCTGCCAGCGCTCGCTCGCATAGAGCTCCTTATAGAGCTGATAGGCGAGCTTGGCATTGGCGATCGCCACCTTGCCCTTGAGCGCCTGTAGCCCCGGTTTCTGGCCGGGATCGGCGGCGGCGATTTTCTTATCGAGCTCGTCGTCGACGAGTGTGTCGATGCGGCTGACAAAAAAGCTCGCGACACTCGAAACTTTGTGCGGGTCGCCGCCTTTTTTTGCAAAAGCCTCAAGCCCTGAGATATAGGCTTCGGCGACCTCTGCATAAACCTGCTGTGAAAACAGCAGCGTCACGTTGACGTTGATGCCTTCGCCGATCAGCGTGCGGATCGCGGTAAGGCCCGGCTTCGTGCCGGGCACTTTGACCATCAGATTGCGGCGATTGACCCCGTGCCAGAGCCGGCGAGCCTCTTCGATCGTCCCGTGCGTGTTCATCGCCAGGTAGGGCGAGACTTCAAGGCTGATAAAACCATCGCGCCGCTGGGTCTGCTCATAAACGGCATTGAGGGTATCGGCGCCCTCCTGGATATCGCGAACCGCAAGATCCTCGAACAATGCACCCGGATCGAGGTCGCCGGAGGCCTGGGCCTCGGCGATCAGGGCGTCGTAATCGTCGCCGTGACCGATCGCTTTTTCGAAGATCGACGGGTTTGACGTGACCCCGCGCAGC
Source organism: Alphaproteobacteria bacterium (assembly GCA_017353855.1). Lineage (GTDB taxonomy): Bacteria > Pseudomonadota > Alphaproteobacteria > ATCC43930 > CGMCC-115725 > AP-15. Next base: position 1,565 of record JAFMSA010000241.1, on the reverse strand, counting down.
CCGTCTTCGGCGATCAGCCTGGCCAGCCCGCCGCTCCTCAACAAATCGCGGCTGACAAAGTCGAGCCACACGGACTGCCCGAACTCGTTGAGCGTTCTCAAAGGATTGGCCATAAAAATTACTCCTTGCGCGAAAGCTGTTGCTTGGCAGCCGCGTAGACCTTCTCGCCGGTGAATCCGAACTTGACCAACAATTCCTTCAACGGCGCCGAGGCGCCAAAGGTCCTCATGCCGATGACCGTGCCTCGTAACCCGGTGTATCGCTCCCAGCCGAGCGTCGAGGCCTGCTCGACCGCGACCCGCCGCGTCACGTCGGGCGGCAGCACTGATGCGCGATAGACCTCCTCCTGCTGCTCGAACAATTCCCAAGAGGGCATGCTGACGACCCGCGCCGACACGCCGTCGGCGATCAGTCTCTCATAGACCTCCGTGCAGAGTCCTACCTCGCTCCCGGTCGCCATCAGGATAATGTCGGGTTTGCCTCTTCCGGCGTCGGCCAGCACATAGGCGCCGCGCCGGACGCCGCTCGCCGGGGCATAGCGCGAGCGGTCCAGGGTCGGCAGGTTCTGCCGGCTCAGGATCAGGCAGGCCGGCTCGTGCTTGAGGCTGAGGGCGACGCGCCAGGCCTCTGCGACTTCGTTGGCATCCGCCGGGCGCAAAACGATCAGGCCGGGGATGGCGCGCAGCGCAACCAGCTGTTCCACCGGCTGATGGGTTGGTCCGTCCTCGCCGACCCCGATCGAATCATGCGTGAAGACGTATACGACCGGGAGCTCCATGATCGCGCTGAGCCGGATCGACGGCTTCATATAATCGGAAAAAATCAGGAAACCCGATCCGAACGGACGTAATTTGGATAACGAAAGACCGTTGCAGACGGAGCCCATCGCATGCTCGCGGATCCCGAAATGGAAATTGCGGCCGCAATAATCGTCGGGCTCGAAATCGCCGGCGCCCTCGAAAGTCAGCCGCGTCTTGGTTGACGGCGCAAGATCGGCCGCACCACCAAGCAGCCATGGCAGGCGCCGCCCGATCGCGTTGAGCACCTGGCCCGATGAATCGCGGCTGGCGATGCCCTTGGGGTCGGCCGCAAACACTGGGACGTCCTCATCCCATCCGTCGGGAAGATCGCGCCGCTGCATCCGCTCGCATTGGTCGGCGAGGTCGGGATAGGTGCCGCGGTAACGGTCGAACAGCGCCAGCCACTCTTGCCGCAGCTTTCTGCCGCGAGCCCCGAAATTCGCCGCGAAATGCTCGCGCACCCCCTCCGGCACGAGAAATTTTGCGTCCTCGGGCCAATCGTAAGAGCGTTTGGCAAGTTTCACCTCTTCCTCGCCGAGCGGCTCGCCATGAGCTCCGGAGGTATCCTGCTTGTGGGGTGCGCCATATCCGATGTGGCTGTCGATGACGATCAGGCTCGGTCGATCGTCGATGCGTTTGGCGACCGCGATCGCGTCGGCAATCCGCTCGCGAGCGTTGGCGTCGCTAACCCGCTGGACATGCCAGCCATATGCGAGAAACCGTCCGGCGACATCTTCGCTAAAGGCGAGCGCCGTATTGCCTTCG
>JAFMSA010000829.1 GCA_017353855.1 Alphaproteobacteria bacterium | reverse complement strand
TTTGGATCAATCTGTCTCGATACAGAACTGCTGAGTAACCAGCGGTACGCAATCTCCAGACAATGATCGTGAGCTCGGCATTAAAGATGCCGGTCTCAGCCGTCTGCGGGACTATACTGCGCGGATCACCGCGTGGCGGTGTGCTGCATGGTTATCAGAGCCTATGGGTGCTCGAGGCTCGGCGCCGCGCGCCGCCGCCGCCGCAGCGCGATGTTAGGGTCAGGCGGGTGCCGATCGTTCTGTCGGCGGCCGAGGGAGCGAGCGCACGGTCAATCGCGCGAAGCGTTGGGGAAGAACTCGGCGTCGTCAGCGTGCGGCGGCATCGGCTTGCGGGGCCATGTCCTCGAGCGGCTCAACGATCAGCCGCGCCCGGGCAAGCGGCCGACCATAGGGCGGAAACCGACAAAACGCATCTTGCAAGTCCTGGAAGAGCCACCGCCTTGTTAGCACTCTGGACAGGTCCGCTGATTCCTGAGCAACTGGACGACGTATACGCGCACAGTATGTCTGGGCCGTCCTACAACCAAGGCGGAGGTTCACCAGCGCCGCTTCAAAGACCGGCGTATCAGCGAATTATGATGCCCGGTATCAGGCTGTCTTTCAGTGCGACAGGAACACCGGGATGGTCATGTTGCGCAGTAGCGTGAGGGTTGCTCCGCCGAGCAGGAGCTCGCGGGCGCGAGAATGCCCGTAGCAGCCCATTACCAGCAGGTCCGCGCCGAGGTCCGCAGCACGGGATAGAAGCACATCCCCAACCGTCAGATCCGCCGAGACCGTGCGCTCGATTTGCGCCTTGACGCCGTGGCGCGCCAAATGGAGCGCGATGTCCGCACCGGGAAGTTGGCCATGACGATTAGGCCCCTCGCGCGGGTCGACCGTCAGCACAGTCACCACGTCCGCTGCCGCCAGCAGCGGGATTGCGTCATTGACCGCGCGGGCAGCTTCTCTTGTGGCATTCCAACCAATCAAAATCCGCTGGCCGACAGTCTCGAAATGTCCGGCGTAGGGGACGACCAATACCGGCCGACCCGAGGCAAGGGTGACGTGTTCGGGGTGCGGCCGGATCATGTCGGCGTCGCCCCGATCGGGATCGAGTTGGCCAAGGATCGTCAAATCGACGTAGCGGGCGTGCAGGGCCGCGTCGGCATCGGGGCCCGTGGGGAGTGCTCGCCATTCGGCCGAAAGATCACGAAGCCTGGTAACGTGCTCGAACACCTCGCGCTGCTTGTCGGCTGCTTTACGCGACCTCTCCTGCAGTTCCCGAAAGAACGGATCGAGCAGTGCGGGATCGTAATAGCCGAAGTGTCGAGCAGCCTCGGAGATTGCCAGTGGGTAGAGCCCGACAATATGCGCCGTAAAACGCTCGGCTAGCATCGCGGCAACTTCGATGCGTCCGCGAGACGACGCCTCGGAGTCAAGCACGACCAGCAAATCCTTGTAGCTCATGAGCTCATCTCCCGTGGCAAGATCGGCAAGGTCTTCCGGAAACGGCCGAGCGCGCCTTGATTTGGATCAACGAAAGTTAACGAGGGGCGCCTTCGATCGCTAAATTCAGACCTCCTGACGCCGCGCCGGGTCAGACCAACACCTGTCCCGTTTTTTGTCTACAGCGCAAACACTGTGAAGCGAGCGAAGGTTTCGGGGCAGCGACTGCAGACCCAAACCTGTCCGATTCGGGTTCAGCGCCAAGATCGGAAATTCCTGCCCACGGTCTGTCAGGAGACTTGAAATTTTCGTTGCGTTCTGTTCGATGATGGTATCACGATCCGACCGGAGCTCAGCGACATCATAACCAAGCAGGCAGGGCCACAGGGTCACCCCCTGAGATCGAATACGCCAATATTGAAAATGCGATGTCGATCCAGGCGCCATCCCGTCGAATCAATGCGCCGGACCTGCAGATGCTTGGCGAAGGTCTATAAGCAGCTACGGGGAGCCCGCGGGGGCAGCGGCGTGAGCGTGAGCGATGGAGCGATGGCGTCCTCGGCCTCAATGGAACGATCATCAATGAACGAACGCACGGCGTTTGGCAGTGACGGCGGCGTAGAGGCCCGGCGTCAGGGCTGTCGGGATTACCTCGTCTGTGTGATCCTTTATCGGGCATCGTCACTCCGCAGCATGAACAGCGCCCGCTCTGCATCAACAAACTC
>JAFMSA010000828.1 GCA_017353855.1 Alphaproteobacteria bacterium | reverse complement strand
TTCGTGAAGTCCCCGCTGTCGTAGGTCGTGCCGTTCGGCGCCTTGTACGGCATCGCCGCCGGCGAGATGTGGTTGCGGCGGCGCAGCTCGACGCGATCGATCCCCATTTCGGCCGCGGCCGCGTCGACCAGCCGCTCCATGTAGTAATTGGCTTCGGGACGTCCGGCGCCGCGGTAGGCACCGACCGGGGTCGTGTTTGTGAACACGCATTTGACCGAGACTTCGATGAGCGGCGTCTTGTAGACGCCGAGCGTATTTCTGACGGCATTGCGGGTCGACGGGCCGGGTGCGCCGTAAGTGGCGCCGAGATTGCCGTAGCCGGTCAGGCGCACGGCGAGGAAGTTGCCGTCGCGGTCGAGCGCCAGCTCGGCGGTCATCTCCGCGTCGCGCCCATGTGTGTCGGAGAGAAAGCTGCCTGAGCGGTCGTCGGTCCATTTAACGGGCCGGCCGAGCTCACGGGCAGCGTGCAGGATACAGTAATATTCGGAAAAGGTCGGCTGTTTCATGCCGAACGAGCCGCCCACCCGGCCGGTCAATACGCGCAGCTTGTCGCGCTCGATGCCGAGCACGCCGGCGATGTAGTTGCGGAACCCGAACACCCCCTGGCCGGGCACATAGAGGGTCCAATGCTGCTGTTCGGGATCGTATTGTGCGACAGCGGAGCGCGGCTCGATCGGATTGACGACGATGCGATTGTTGCGCAGCTCGAGCCGCGTCACGTGTGCCGCACCGGCAAACGCGGCGGCGACCTGATCGCTGTCACCGTAGTGAAAATCGAGCCCGACATTTCCCGGCACGTCCTCATAGAGAACCGGCGCGCCGGGCGCCGCCGCCGTGCCGGCGGTTGTTGCAGCCGGGAGCGGCTCGATATCGACGAGCACTGCCTCTGCGGCGTCTTTGGCCTCGGCGAGGGTGCCCGCCACGACTGCGGCGATCGCCTCGCCGGCATAGCGGACCTTGTCGGTCGCGAGCACATGGCGCACCGGGCTCAGCATCGGCGTGCCGTCCCGATTGTTCATTACCTGCCGCGGCGGCAGCGTGCCGATGCCCCCCGCTTCGAGATCGGCAGCGCTGTAGACTCCGAGCACGCCCGGCATGCCGCGCGCGCGAGAAGTGTCGAGGCCGCGAATGGCGCCGTGCGCGTAGCCGCTGCGCACGATCACCGCATAGGCTTGACCCGGCAGGTTCACATCGTCGGTGAACTCGCCTTTGCCGGATATGAGTACCGGATCCTCGCTGCGCGGCACCGGCTGTCCGATCGCAAACCTGTCGGAATCGAGGAGTGTCGCATCGACGAAATCATCCATTCCTCTCTCCTTTAATGGCGTAAACCGAACAGCGCCTGTGCGTTGTGATGCAAGATCTTGTCGATAGCGGCCCTGGGCAACCCCAGACGCTCGATATAGGCAAAGGTTTCCTTGTATGCCTCGTAATCCTGCAACACCGGATAATCACTGCCGGTCATGAGGTGATCCGCCCCGAAGGCTTCCAGCGCACAGGTGAACGCCGCCTTCGAGCCATAGCACACCGTGTCGCACCAGAATTTTTGGCGGTGACGCTCGGGGCCTCGGCGAGATCGGGGTGGCCGCTGTGGCTCTGCCCCTGATTGTCGAGACGAGTGACCAGCATCGGTATCGGCCCGCCCCGATGCGGCACGATGAATTTGATGTTCGGATAGCGGTAGGGGATCTGCCTGGCGATCATGTGCGGTACGAATGTCGCATCCCGAGCCAGGTGCCTACCACTGCGCGATAGCCGTAATCGACGATAAACGGCGAGCCGGTGCCGGTTCCGGCCGGGTGCACGAAAAGCACCGCGCCGCGCCCGTTCATTTCCTCGTGGACCGGCTCGAACTCGGTCTCGGCGACCGACCGATTGAGGCATATGATGTGCATATTGACTGATGTGCATATTGACTGATGTGCATATTGACTGATGTGCATATTGACTGATGCGCATATTGACCCCGACGCACCCCAGTTGATCGAGACCGCGCTCCATCTCCTTGAGCGCGGCGTCGAGAGGCGACCCGCCGCGGGTAGCGGTGTGCCGGTTCGGCATAGCCGTCGTTGAGCATCCGGATCGCACTCACCGCCCCCTTCTCGTCCGGAAGATAGGGCGGATGGTTTGGCGACAGCACCTGCTTTTCCACA
>JAFMSA010000240.1 GCA_017353855.1 Alphaproteobacteria bacterium | reverse complement strand
GCGTGCGGCTCGCCGATGGGCGCGAGCTGCCGGCGGATCTCGTCGTACTGGCAATAGGCATCCGCCCCAATGTGGACCTCGCCCGCGACGCGGGGGTCGACATCGAGCGCGGGATCGTCGTCGGCGATGATCTGCGCACGAACGACCCCGCGATCTATGCCGTGGGCGAATGCGCGGAGCATAATGGCCGGCTCTATGGGCTGGTTGCACCGTTGTGGGAGCAAGCCAGCGTCTGCGCGGCGCGTCTCGCGGGCGACAAGCGGGCGTCGTTCACGCCGCCACCGCTCTTCACGAGCCTGAAAATCACTGGCCTCGACGTATTTCCCGCGGGCGAACTGGCTGCAGTAGATCCGGCCGACGAGGAGGTGTTTGTCTACGACCCGGGTGGCGGGGTCTATAGGAAGCTCATCCTGCGCAACGATACAGTGGTGGGATCGGTGCTCTGCGGAGCCGTTGCCGACGGTCCCTGGTACGTGCAGTTGATGCGCGAACAGGCCGATCTCGCCGGGCTGCGCGACCGGCTCGCCTTCGGCCGCGTCTACACCGGGAATAGCGGCGCCGTCGGGCCCGCGAAGGTGCGGAAAGCGGCGTGAGCATTCAAACGACCTGCCCTTATTGCGGCGTCGGCTGCGGCCTTCTGGCGGATGGCGACGGCACGATTTCCGGCGATCCTCTGCACCCCGCCAATTTCGGGAGGCTTTGCTCGAAGGGAGCGGCGCTTGGCGACACGCTTGCGCTGGACGGGCGTCTCCACGAGCCGATGATTCACCGGCAGCCCGCCACCTGGGACGAGGCGCTCGATCTCATTGCCAGGCGCTTTTCGCAAGCCGTCGCCGAACACGGACCCGATGCCGTCGCCCTTTACGTCTCCGGACAGCTGCTGAGCGAGGATTATTACGTCGCCAACAAGCTAATGAAGGGCTTTGTCGGCAGCGCCAACATCGACTCGAACTCACGGCTGTGCATGGCTTCCTCAGTCGCCGGGCACATCCGCGCTTTTGGCGAGGATGTCGTGCCGGGATGTTACGAGGACATCGACGAGACCGATCTTGCGGTACTCGTCGGCAGCAACACTGCCTGGTGCCATCCGGTCCTGTTTCAGCGTCTTGCAGCAGCACGGCAGACCCGCGGGACGCGGGTCGTCGTCATTGATCCGCGCCGCACAGCAAGCTGCGAGATCGCAGATCTGCATCTCGCATTGCGCCCCGGCGCCGACGCCGCACTGTTTGCCGGACTGCTGCGCTACCTCAGCGACCACGGAATGTGCAACAATGACTGGATCACCGGCCGTACCACCGGCTTCGATGCCGCGCTGAGCATTGCCCCGTCGCTTGCCGAGGCGGCCGCCATTACGGATCTCCCGGCCGATGAACTCGCCAGATTCTACGAGTGGTTTGCGGGCACCCAGCGCGCGGTCACGCTCTATTCACAGGGCGTGAACCAATCGTCATCCGGCACTGACAAAGTCAATGCGATCATCAATTGCCATCTCGCCACCGGGCGACTAGGGCGGCCCGGGATGGGTCCGTTCTCGCTGACAGGGCAGCCGAACGCAATGGGCGGACGCGAAGTCGGCGGCCTTGCCAATCAGCTCGCCGCGCACATGAATTTCTCCGCGTCGGCCGATATCGACCGGGTCCGCCGGTTCTGGGGCGCCCCGCATATGGCCGCGCGGCCTGGGCTTAAGGCGGTCGATTTGTTCGAGGCGGTCTGCGCCGGCCGCATCAAGGCCCTTTGGATCCTCGGCACCAACCCGGCAGCCAGCGTGCCTCGCGCACAGCAGGTGCGCGCCGGGCTCGCTCGCTGCCCGTTCGTTGTGGTAAGCGACTGCTGGCCGACCGACACCACAGCGCTTGCCGACGTGGTCCTTCCCGCCGCCGGATGGGGCGAGAAAGACGGCACCGTGACAAACTCCGAACGACGGATCTCGCGTCAACGCGCGTTTCGCCTGCCGCCCGGAGCGGCCCGGCCCGATTGGTGGATGCTCACTGAAGTGGCGCGGCGAATGGGTTGGGGTGACGCCTTCTCCTACCAACGGTCCTCCGACATTTTCCGCGAGCACGCCGCACTCTCGGCGTTCGAGAACGACGGGGCGGGACGTCGGATGTTCGATATCGGCGGACTTGCGGCGCTGAGCGATGCCGATTACGACCGGCTCGAACCGGTTCAGTGGCCGGTCCCGCGCACCTGCGAGCGGCGCCGCGCGGACAGCCCGCGATTGTTTGCGTCCGATGGCGGCCGCTTCGCCACCGAGGATGGCCGCGCGCACTTTGTCCCGACGCGGTGGCTGCCGCCGGTGGAGAGGCCGGACGAGGATTGGCCTCTCTTGCTGAACACCGGCCGGCTGCGCGACCAGTGGCATACGATGACGCGCACCGGGGAGGTGCCCCGGCTGATGCGGCATCAGGACGAACCGGTGCTGACGTTGCATCCGGTGGACGGCCGCCGGTACGGCGTGAGCGATGGCGCGCTCGTGCGGATCGAGAGCCGGCACGGCGCAACGCTGATCCGAGTGATGCTGTCCGCAGAGCAGCGGCCCGGCGAAGTCTTCGCGCCGATGCACTGGACAGATCGTTTCTCCTCGACCGGTCCGGTCGATCGCCTGGTCAGCGCCGCCACGGATCCGATCTCAGGGCAGCCGGAGCTGAAGGCTACCGTGGTCAGGCTCTCTGCGGTTCCGGTACTGTGGTGGGGGCTGCTGCTGCGGCGCTCCGAGTTGGCGATGCCGGCCGATATGTACTGGTCGCGCGTGCCGATCGAGGCCGGACATGCCTTTACGCTCGCCGGCAGGGAGGAACTGCCCGGCGGGAGCCGCCTCGATGATTGGGTGGACAGCTTGCTCACCCGGCCGGCGCGGAGCGAGTTGATCAGCTATTCGGATGCCGGGCGCGGAGTATTTCGCTACGCCAGCCTCGTCGATGGCCGATTGGATGCCTGTCTGTTTGTCGACGCGCATCGCACCTCGCTTCCCGGCCGGGAAGGGCTGGCCGGGCGGCTCGGTGCGGCGGTCGAGGGCGCGGGACGAATCGGCCTCCTCGCTGGTGCGGCCGCCGGAGGACCGTCGACCGCAGCGGAGCGGATCGTTTGTACGTGCTTTGCTGTTGGCCTCGACGTGCTGCAGCGCGCTATCGCCGATCGCGGGATGACGAGCGTTGCCGATATCGGCGCGGCGTTGCGCGCGGGCACGAATTGTGGATCCTGCATTCCCGAGCTGAACGCGATTTTGCGCGAGGTTCAGCCGGACGAGTCGACGCCGGCCTGAGGCTGCGATGCGCGAGGAAAATTCTGTGGGCCCGTTGTCCGGTCGCTTGGTCGCGCTACCCGAGACGCGCGAACTCGACCGGCTCGCCACGCTGCTCGAGAAGCAGGGTGCCAAAGCCTTACGCTGTCCGATGGTGGCAATCCGCGATCTGCCGGATCCGGCACCTGTCGGGGATTGGCTCAGACGTTTTCCGTTCGATGATCTGGTCTTGTTCACCGGCGAGGGGGTGCGCCGGCTCCACCGTTTTGCGCAACGGTTCGATCTGGAGCCTGCCTTTCTGGACGGATTGCGCATGGCGCGCAAAATAACGCGCGGCCCGAAGCCGGAGCGCGCACTGCGCGAGTTGGGGCTCAACTCCGATCTGCGGGCGGAAGAGCCGACAACCGATGGTCTCATCACGACCTTATCGCGCCATACTCTACGGAACCGACACTTCGGCGTTCAGCTTTACCCCAATGTTCCCGACAGCAGATTTACGGATTTTTTGCACGATGCGGGGGCAAGGGCCGATACGGTTGTGCCCTATACCTATGCCTCTGCAGCCGAGGACGAAAAAGTCGCCACGCTGATCGATCGGATGGCCGGTGGTGCCGTCGATGTCATTGCGTTTACCAGCTCTGCGCAGGTCCGGCGTCTGTTCGATGTCGCAAGAGCGACTGCGCGCGAAACAAGACTGCAGGCGGCGCTGCGAGCCACGCAAATAGCCGCGGTCGGACCGGTCCTCGCCGAGGAATTGCGCCGGCGGGGGTTCGAGGTGACGATCACGCCGCCGCACAGCTATTTTATGAAGCCGCTGGTTTCGGCGATCACCGCCGCGCTATCCAGCTCAGCCCGCGTGGACGGTTGATCCGCCCTCGCCCGCCTCGAGCACCTCGCGCAGGGCCCGCCAGCACGCGAGCTTACGCGTGAAATCGATCGTGGCATGCGCCGGGCTCGTCGAGGGCAGTGCAAGGTAAGTGAGGTTCGCCCGGCGCGCGAAATAGCGATCGTGTAACCGCCGCGCCGTCGTCCCGTTGAAGGCAATGCCGCGGATCAGCGGATGCCGGTCGAGCAGCCGGTCGACTGCGTTCGGCCGTTCCAGACGGATTGTCGTGTCGGCGCTGCGCGCACGCTCACCGATCTCGCAAACATCCCACAGCGCGATCCGGTGCGCTGCAGCAAAGGTTAACCTTTGCGCATAATCCGGTGGAGGGGTCGCGTCAAACAACCCAAAGATGATCCGCCAGAACACATTGCGCGGGTGCGCGTAATATTGCTGGCGTCGCAGTGACTCCTCGCCCGGGAGCGTCCCGAGAACGAGAACGCGCGCCCGCGGATCGACCAGCGGGGCGAAACTTCGTTTGCCAGGCGCCGCTGAGGCGGCTCGCTCCGATGCGAGCGTCACGCGCCGACGTAGCGGCCGAGCCGCACTGCCGTCTGACCCTTCGCGAGACGCCGTGACGGCATGATCAGCACGCAATTCTCGTAAGGCGTACGCACCTCTCGCCCGCCGTCGCGTCCGATCAGGGCGCCCTTGGGCGGGAGCACCTCGAGACCTCGGAAATCCTGGACGAATTCGAAGTTTTCGCTGGTGATCGTGATCGCTTCGGTGACCTCGATGATCCGTTGTTGCGGATGCGCGTCGAAATCCGCCCCCGCCAGCTGGCGAGCCTCCTCGCGGGTCAAAGTGCCAAGTGCAATCAGGAAGCGCAGCATGACATCGGTCGCGAGTTCTGCGGCACGGAGCTCCCAATGCTGCCCGCTTTCGATCAGGAGCGCCGTTTTGGGGGAAGCGGGATCGCCGAACCCGCCATAGTCGCGCATCCGAGGACCTGACGCATGGCCCGCGTCGCACATGATCAGCTCAGGGATCCCGACCCGGCGCGCCAAGGCCAGCGACCTGTCGAGCGTGCCGGCCAGCATCAGCGGCGCCGTCGCGTACTGCATCGAATGGATGTCGAGGAGGAAGTCGGCGGCATCGACGATGGGCCGGAGCAGGCGGGCGCGGGTGAGTTCGGTCGATTGACGCGGACCCCCGAGGGCCGCGGGCGACCACAGCCGGTTGAAATCCTCGTCCACGTAGCGTGAGGCGGCCGGAACGCGCGGATCGAAACTACGGTAGGCGGCGACATTGTCGAAAGCCAACGTCAATTTGCCTTGCCGCGGCCGTAATCCGGCGCGGAACAACCGATCGAGGGCGATCGCACCACATATCTCGTTGCCGTGCGTCAGGGCGGTGACGAGTACGTGCGGTCCGGCGGCCCCGCTGTCGAATGTTGTGACGTAATCGATCCCGGTATTGCCGGCTCGGTAGGGCTCGATGTCGGGCGGGGTGAGCTCAACCGCATAATTCGGCTCTGGCACGCGTTACCCCCAATCCTCCAAGGTTAAAGAGCGCCATCCTGCACCGGATCGGCGCTGCCGTCATCCTAACACCAACTCGCGGGCGGCGCCCTTCCGGCGAAGCCTCTGGCTTGCCTGTGGCGCTCCGCCTCGCCGCTGCTAATATGAGCTTGCATTGAGCTGTGCCGTGAGCCACCTGCAGCGACGATGGAACCAGAACACAGGCGGCCGACCCGGGAGGCGCATGAAAATGGCCACGCTCGACGAGATTGTTTCGGCAGCGGCAAAGGTATTCCGCACCAAAGGCTATCACGCCGCCACGGTCCGTGATATCGCCGAGGAGGTCGGCATCCTCAAAGGTAGCCTCTACCATCATTTCGCCAGCAAGGAAGAGCTGCTCTATCTGGTCGTCAAGGACCCGATCGCGCAGATGTACCGGACGATCAGCGAAATTGCCGGCGCCGAGGCTGCGGCCTCAGAGAAGCTGCGCCGGGCGGTCCTCGCTCATCTCGAGGCCTTCGACCGTCACTACCCCCATCTGTTTGTCTATCTTCGTGAGCGTGAATCAGTAAAACGCCGGTTTCGCGAAATGATCGGCTTCTCGCCCAAAGAATACGAGCGCTGCTGGCAGAAAATCCTTCGCGAAGGGGTCGAGAATGGCGAGTTCCGGCCGGACCTCGACATTCAGGTGGCCTCGTACGGACTACTGGGAATGCTGAACTGGTCATACAAGTGGTACGATCCGCAGGGACGTCTGAGTGTGCGCGAGGTGGCCGAGGAATTCATGTCTCTGGCGCTCGCCGGTGTCGGCGCCGAGCAGCCGCGTGCCGCGGCCCCGATACCCAAGCGCAGCCGTCTGAAGCCGGCGTACTGATTTCCCACAACCGACGTAGTGTTCAATAGGGATAGCGCGCGATGACGCCGTGCAGGGTTGACAGCCGCTCCTCGCCGGCCTAGCGTGATGAAAACCAAACGATCGTTTGGTTTTCCGGCCTTCGCCATACACCCGAAAGGAGCTGGGTTATGGGTCGTGCTTACAACGTCATCGACGCCGACGGGCACATCCTCGAGCCGTTGGATCTGTGGGCCAAATACATCGAT
>JAFMSA010000239.1 GCA_017353855.1 Alphaproteobacteria bacterium | reverse complement strand
GCCGGCAACGCCGCGACCTGTGCGGCAGTTTCGGCCTGCGAGCACGGCGCCCGCGTGCTGATGCTCGAAATCGCACCCGAAGAAGCCAGCGGCGGCAATTCCGCGTTCACCGGCGGGGCCTTCCGCATTGTCTATCACGGGGCCGATGATCTCGCGCGGCTGATCCCCGACATGAGCGAGACCGAGCTCAAGGACGTTGATTTCGGGACCTACGCCGAGGAGGAGTATTTCGACGATATGGGCCGCCTGACCCAGTTCCGCTGCGATCCCGATCTGACCGAGATCCTGATCCGCCGGAGCTTCGACACGGGCCTATGGATGCGTGCGAAGGGCGTGCGCTTTCAGCTCGGGCTCGGGCGACAGGCATTCCGGGTCGACGGCAAGTTCAAGTTCTGGGGCGGGCTCGCCTGCCATATCTGGGGCGGCGGCAAGGAGCTGATGAAGGCCTTGCGCGCCCGCGCCGCGCAGGACGGAATAACGGTGCTTTACGAGACCCCGGCGCTCGGTCTGTTGACGGGCGACCGGGGCGTCGAGGGGGTGCGGGTGCGCCATCGGGGCCGCATAAATGACCTTCGCGCGAAGGCGGTGGTCCTCGCCTGCGGCGGGTTCGAGGCCAGTGCCGAGATGCGGGCGCGCTATCTCGGAGCCAACTGGGATCTCGCGAAGGTGCGCGGCTCGCGCTTCAATACCGGGCACGGACTGAAGATGGCGCTCGATCTGGGTGCGGCGGTCGCCGGCCACTGGTCGGGCGCACATGCGGTCGCATGGGATTTGAACGCGCCGCCCTTCGGCGACCTCGATGTCGGAGACCGCTTCCAAAAGCACAACTACCCGTTCGGCCTCGTCATCAATGCGAAGGGCGAACGCTTTCTCGACGAGGGCGCCGATTTCCACAGCTACACCTACGCGAAATACGGCGGCGAGATTCTGAACCAGCCCGGAATGTTCGCGTGGCAGATCTTCGACCAGAAGGTCAAGCCTCTGTTGCGCGAGGAATATCGCATCCCGCGCGTCACGAAGGAACAGGCCGACAGCCTCGAGGCCTTGGCCGGGCGGCTCGAAGGCGTCGACCCCCGCCGCTTCCTGGAGACCGTGCGGGCGTTCAACGCCGCAGCGCGTCCCGAGGTGCCGTTCAACCCGAACATCCGCGACGGGCTGGCGACGAGCGGCCTGTTTATCGACAAAACCAATTGGGCCCAGCGCCTGGACACGCCGCCCTACGAGGCCTACGCGGTGACGACCGGCATCACGTTCACGTTCGGCGGCCTCAAGATCACGAACGAGGCCGAGGTCGAGGATGCTTCTGGCCGCCCGATCCCCGGCCTTTATGCTGCCGGCGAAATCGTCGGCGGTCTTTACTACCACAACTACGCCAGCGGCACGGGCCTTATGTCGGGCGCCGTTTTCGGCCGCATCGCGGGGAGGAAGGCGGCGGCGACAGCGCGGAGATGAGCCGCAGCACACCCTGCGGCTCATCGGGAGCGTAACCGCGAATTTTCGATTAGCCGCCTCGGCAGGTAAAAAACCAGGAAGTTTAGTGTAAAACGCTAAAGCGAAAATAGGGAAAACAGCGGATGCGGTGAGAGAGTTTCGGAGATCACGACCATCATGAGACTGCTATCCAACCCCGATATTTCGAAGTTCTTACCGCGCCGGCGCCACCAAATCCTCCACTCTTGACTTGTTTTTCCTCAAACCTGCAGAATTCGTCTAACTCTAACCAGGCAAGCTGCGTGAGGCGTTGCGTTAGGTAACCCGCGCTCGCGGTCGTCCGCCATCACGTCGACGGGACGAAACTTTCGCCACGCGAAAGTGCGCCGGTTCCTCGACATGGATCGATTCGGGATCTCATCGCCGGCCAACCGACACTGATCGACGTCATCGAGGGTTCACGCATCGGCGGTTCGGTCGAGAACCAAACCAGCTGGCCGACGCCGGCTATACCCGCGTCGCGACCAGCCGCGCGGGTGCTGAATGCGGGGCTTGTCGGCAACGCGAGAACCCTTGCCCCGTTTGCCCGGACCTCGTTTACGCCTTGCGCGAGCCGGCGATCTGCCGGCGTTTTCCATCACTGCTTCGAAGCATCCTCGGCACCGCTGCCCGGTTTACTGCAGTCATCACGGGGCAGGCCCGAGCGCTTGGGGGGCCGGGTGAGAAGCCGCCACGGCGATCGCGGATCTTCTCGGCTGCGCGGTCGTACATATATAAGATTGTCGGCAGCGGCTCGCCAGGCCGCCTCGCCCTTTCCGTAACAGAGCAGGGGTCTCCACAGCGTAGCTCGACCATGCGCATGTTTCGGTTTTTCGAACGCCTTTTGGAACCTACGGCTTTGCCGACGGGTGCGCCGCCGCCCGCCGGGCTTGCCGCGTTTTACTGGCACTATGCGCGGCAGGCGCGGCATCTTGTTGCCGCCCTTTTCGCCGCCGGCTTCATCGTCGCGATACTCGACACGACGATCCCGGTTTTTATCGGGCACGTCGTGACGCTGGTCTCGGCTCATTCGCCCGGTACGCTCCTGCGCGACAGCTGGCCGCAACTCGTCGGCATGGCGCTTGTCCTGCTCGTGGCGCGGCCGGTCGTGATGCTGCTGCAGAACCTGATTACGAACCAGGCGATCATACCCGGCTTCTCCAACCTCATCCGCTGGCAGAACCATTGGCATGTCGTTCGGCAGAGCTGGAGCTTTTTCCAAAACGACTTCGCCGGACGCATCGCGCAACGCGTGATGCAGACCGGGCCGTCACTGCGAGAGAGTGTCGTCTCCGCGACGAATGCGGTCTGGTACATCCTCGTCTATGGCGGCGGCGCAGTCCTGCTGATGGCGTCGAACGATCTGCGATTGACGATCCCGGTACTGTTGTGGTTCCTCGGCTATGCGGTGCTGTTGCGCTATTTCGTGCCGCTGCTGCGTCTCCGCTCGCGGCGAATGTCGGAGACGCGCTCGCAGCTCACCGGTCGGGTTGTGGACAGCTATACGAATATCGCGACGGTAAAGCTGTTCGCGCGCCCGCGCGACGAGGACGAGTTCGTGCGCGTCGCGATGGACGATCTTACCGAGGCGCACCGTGACCAGCTGCGGCTGACCACGCTTTGGGGCGTGATCCTCAACCTCGCCAACGCGGCGCTGGTCGTCGGCACCGGGGTCGTCGCGATCTGGCTGTGGAACGACGGCCGCATCCCGGTCGGCACCGTCGCAATGGCGTTGCCGCTGACCTGGCACATCGCTGCAATCGCCGGCTGGGTGGCGCAGAACGTGGCGACGATCTTCGAAAATATCGGCGTCGTGCAAGAGGGTATGCGCACGATCGCGGTGCCGCGCCAGATGCCCGATAGGCCCGATGCGGTCGGCTTGCAGGTCACGCGCGGCGCTGTGCGGTTCGAGGGCCTGCGTTTCGGCTACGGCACGGAAAAGGGCGTGCTGCACGGGATCGACCTTCGGGTGAGCCCTGGCGAGCGGGTCGGGCTCGTCGGGCCGTCGGGCGCCGGCAAATCGACGCTGGTCAACCTGCTGCTGCGCTTCTACGACCTGGAAGGAGGCCGCATCCTGATCGATGGGCAGGACATCGCGAGCGTGACGCAGGAAAGCCTTCGCGCACAGATCGCGATGGTGACGCAGGACACGTCTTTGTTGCACCGCTCGATCCGCGACAACATCCGCTATGGCCGTCCGCAGGCGAGCGAATGGGAAGTGCGGCGTGCGGCCGCGCAGGCGCATGCGCTGGAATTCATTGAAGGGCTCGAGGATTGGTATGGGCGCCGCGGCTTCGACGCACATGTCGGCGAGCGCGGCGTCAAATTGTCGGGAGGTCAGCGCCAGCGCATCGCGCTGGCACGGGTAATCCTCAAGGATGCGCCCATCCTGGTCCTCGACGAAGCCACCTCGGCGCTCGATTCCGAGATCGAGGCCGCGATTCAGGAGCAGCTCGACGGGCTCATGAAGGGCCGTACCGTCATCGCGATCGCGCACCGACTGTCGACGATCGCGCGTCTTGACCGGCTCGTCGTGCTCGACGAGGGAAATATCGTCGAGGAGGGGACCCACGCCGAGCTCCTGGCCGCCGGCGGCACGTATGCACGCCTGTGGCGCCGACAATCGGGCGGTTTCCTCGATCCGTTCACCCGGCGCGCGGTCGATATCGTCTCCGCCGCCGATTAGCGTTTTATGAGCTCCGTAAAATCAAAGAAAATCAAACCCGAGCGCAGGTGGCGGAAGGCCGCGCCCGCCGTGAGGCCGGTGAAGCTGGAAGAGCCCGGATCGATGCGGATGCGAGGGCCGTCGGTGGCGGGTCGCCCGGACCGTGTCCGCGGTGGCTGCGCCTACGAGGTCAATTGCTCGCACGTTCCGCAGACAGGGCGCCGCCGGACGACCGAGCCGGCGGTGGCTAATGGTTCGACCCGATCCTGATCGTCGAGATTTCGTCGCCGAGCGATTGCCCGGCTTACGGGTCTGACCGAAAAACCGGATTGCCTGGAGGCTCGTGCATAACCCCGATTGCATGATTGCGCATCGAATGCAACCAATCGGTGTCGCTCAGACCGTCACACGTGAAGCTCCACGCCTATCAGAGCTTCGAAACCATTCGGGAAATCCAGCTGATCGATGCCGAGAGTTATCATGCCGTGGTCTATCGACGAGAGGACGAGCATTGCGCGCCCGAGCGCTTCGCGGTCGCGGCGCGATTGTGGACCGAAGGTCGGTTGATCTGCGGATTGTGACATCCGAGCTGTATGAAGAATCGCCGTCGCTGCTGCCAACGCGCCCGGTCTGAAGAGATGCTCGATCGTGTTTATTCCCGGGCGGTCGCCCTTGCCGCAAGCGATCAGGCAATCTGGGTGATGGCGGCAGTTTCCTTCGCCGAAAGCTCGTTCTTTCCGCTGCCGCCCGACATCTTGCTGATCCCGATGATCCTGTCGCAACCGCGCCGGGCCTGGCTGATCGCCGCGGTCTGCACCGTTTCTTCCGTGCTGGGGGGATTTGTCGGCTATGCGATCGGCTATTTCCTGTTCGACACGGTCGGGCGCCCAGTGCTCGAATTCTACGGTGCGATGGACAAATACGAGACGCTCAGAGCCGCATTTGCGCAATGGGGCAGCTGGATCATCATCCTCAAAGGGCTTACACCGATCCCCTTCAAGCTCGTGACGATCGCGAGCGGCGTGGCGCAGTTCGACCTCGTTGCTTTTGCGTTAGCGTCGCTTATCTCGCGCAGTTTGCGCTTTTTTCTGCTGGCAGCGCTGTTGTGGTGGTTCGGCGACGCTGTACGCGAGTTTATCGAGCGCCGGCTGATGCTCGTGACGGCGGCTTTCGCCGCAGCGTTGGTTGGCGGGTTTGTCGTGTTGCATTATCTATGAGGGCATGACGGTCCGGGCTCCTGGGGATACCGCGCTCGAGCGGCCGCGGCAGTGGCTTCGACGGCTCCAGCCGAAACTGGCCCGGAGGTTCGCCGCTTTTGTCCTCGTAGCGAGCGTAGCCGTGCTCGGCGCGGCGCTGTTGTCCCAATACTGGGGCGGGCTTGCTCCGTGCGAGCTGTGTCTGCTGCAGCGTTGGCCCTGGGGTACGGCGATCGTGGTCTCGTTTGTCGCAACAATGGCCGGCAACCGGGCGGCACTCCCATCGTTGGCGCTGCTGCTTGCGTTCGTTTTCGCTGTCAGCAGCGTGCTTGCCTTCTATCACGTCGGGGTTGAGCAGCACTGGTTCAGCGGCCCGACCGCATGCAGTGCCGCCGCCACTCGGGCGCAGACCGTGGAATCTCTGAAGGCGCAGCTCCTGCACCAGCAGCCGGTGCGCTGCGACGAAGTCGCTTGGTCGCTCTGGGGGGTTTCGCTCGCCGGCTGGAACCTGCTTGCGTCTCTGATTATGACCGTCGCCTGCCTCGCGGTGTTCCGGCAATCGCGTAAACCTTCATAAGTTGAGGGCCGCATGAACGAGATCGCGCCGCATCGTTTACCGGGCGACCCGCTGCCGGTCGCGCAGATCGCGTGCATGCTGCGCGTCGATCACGCGGGCGAGTACGGCGCAACGCGGATTTATGAAGGGCAGCTCGATGTGCTCGGACGCGGTCGCGCATCGCGAGCAATCCGTCAGATGAGCGCGGCCGAGAGACGGCATCTCGAAAGGTTCGAGACGCTGTTACGCGACCGGCGGGCGCGGCCGACGCTGCTGCAGCCACTCTGGTCGGTCGCGGGTTATGCGCTCGGCGCGGCGACCGCTCTTCTCGGCGAGCGTGCCGCTATGGCCTGCACAGTCGCGGTCGAGGAGGTGATTGACGAGCACTACCGCGATCAAGCCGAAAAGCTCGGCGACCGGGAACCCGCACTGCGGGAAGCAATCTGCTCTTTTCGCGAGGATGAGAATGCTCATCGCGAGGTCGCGCTCGCGCACGGCGCGGCGCAAGCACCCGCCTATGACCTGATCGGCGTCGTGGTCAAGACGGGGTCGCGCGCCGCGATCTGGTTATCGACCCGCTTTTAGGCATCGGCGGGCGCCGTGTTGTCTCGTCTCGGAGCCGGCGCTGGCGCGCCCTGCCTCGCCTCTACG
The DNA here is from genome assembly GCA_017353855.1 of Alphaproteobacteria bacterium. Taxonomy (GTDB): domain Bacteria; phylum Pseudomonadota; class Alphaproteobacteria; order ATCC43930; family CGMCC-115725; genus AP-15. Next base: position 148 of record JAFMSA010000239.1, on the reverse strand, counting down.
AGATGCGCCAGATCGGCGATAAGCAGCGAGCCGTCCCTGGCGACCGCATGCGCTGCAGGTCGGAACCTGACCTCGGCGCGCTGTCGCCCGAAAGGTCAGAACCCGGTCGCAAAATTCTGGTAACACCTTCGGGACAGCTGTCCCTGAA
>JAFMSA010000238.1 GCA_017353855.1 Alphaproteobacteria bacterium | reverse complement strand
ACCTTGCCCTTGGTCTCGGGGCTCAGGAGTAGTGCGATAACAACACTGACCGCGGCAGCTACGGTCCCGACCAACATCGGAATGGCGTAGCCGAGATTGAAGTTTACCGCAAAGAAGGCCAGCACGGGCGCAACGAGTCCGCCCAGGATCGCGCCCTGGTGGTAACAGAACGCGCTCGCTGTGGCTCGCACCTCGGTGGGGAACCGTTCCGAGAGGTAACTCGGCAACTGACTGTAGCGGATGTTCCGTCTGTCGAGAGCGAGGCTACCAGACTAACGTCCTGTTATTTTTTACTTTCTGCGGTCACGCCAGCCACTTCGTAGCCAGCGCGCGCGGCAAAAGCGGCAAGGTCGCGTGCCTGACGCGCGCACGACTGATCGGCGGTGGAAACTCGGCAGTAAAGGGCGACGCGCTGTCCCAATTGAACTCCCCCCGCGCGACCGGCGGCAATCCCTTGATCCTGTTCAAGCCCGCGGCGTACCGAATAGCCTCTACTCTACCTGGGACAATCTGCCATGCCGAGACGCCGCGTCCTCACCGACGAACAGCTCGAGGAGCTGCTCGCCTTGCCTGCCACCGAACCCGTGTTGATCCGACACTGGACGCTGAGCCCCGCCGATCTGGCTGCCGTGGAACGCCGTCGCCGCGACCCGAATCAACTCGGCTTCGCGCTGCAACTCTGCGCTCTCCGTTATCCCGGGCGGCTGCTGCGGTCAGATGAGGCCATTCCGGCTCCGGCGCTTCGCTTTGTTGCCGACCAACTCGGCGTGGCTCCCAGCGCGCTCACGGTCTACGCCGCTCGCGCCCAGACGCGGCGTGAGCAACTCGACGCGCTAAGGGTGGCGTTCGGCTTTGCCATGTTCGCTCCGCAGCACAAACGCGAGTCGTTGGCCTGGCTGCTGCCGGTGGCCCTGGGCACCGTCGACGTGATGGCGGTCGCCGTAGCCTTGATCTTGATAGATGGGCTGCGCCGCCAAAAGATCCTGGCTCCCGGCCCATCCGTGATCGAGCGTTTAGTGGCGGCTGCCTCGCTGCTTGCCGAGCGGCATGTGGCGCAGCAGCTGACCCGCCCCCTGTCACCGGCGCAAGCCGAAGCGTTGGATGCGCTGCTGACGACCAGAAAGGGCACATCGATTAGCGTGCTGGCCTGGGCGCGCCAGCCGTCTGGTGTCCCAACCCATCGCGCCCTGGCCCGACTGATCGAGCAACGCACTGTTCTGAGCGCGATCGCCCTCGATCCGGCCGGCGCCGAAGGCGTGCATCCCGAGCGCCTGCGCAAGCTCGTGCGCGAGGGCGCCCGCTTCACCGCCCAGCACTTGCGGGCCTTGTCGCCCTTGCGCCGCCGCGCCACCCTGGCCGCGACTGTACTCGACACGATCACCCGTCTGACCGACGACAGCGTCGCCCTGTTCGACCGCGCCATCGGCCGCATGTTCCGCCGCGCCGAGACCTGCGAGCGCGATGCGCTAGTGCGCGACGCCCGGGCGATCAACGACAAGGTGCGCCTGCTGGCCAAGCTGGGGACGGCGCTGATCGCCACCCGGGACAGCGGTGCCGATTGGCAGGAGGCGGTTGCCGCCGCCGTCGGCTGGGACAAGCTGGCCCGCAGCGTCGCGGAGGCGGAGCGTTTGGCACGCCCGGACAAAACCGACCTGCCGCCCCTCGCCGCGCGCGCCTGGCCGGTGCTGCATCGGCTGGGACCGCTGTTCCTCGGTTCCCTCCGTTTCCGCGCCGTGCCGGCCGCTGCCGCGGCGCTGCGAGCTGTCGAGCTTCTACTCGCGATGTATGAGAGCGGCGGACAGAAATGGCCACCCAGCCTGCCGACGAGCTTTCTCCGCCCGGCTTGGCGCGAAGCGGTTCTGGGCGCTGAAGCAGCCAACCGACGGCGCCGCGTCTGGGAGGTGGCCACCCTGCTCGCATTGCGCGATCGGCTGCGCGCCGGCGATATCTGGGTCGAGGGCAGCCACCAGTGGCGCGCCGTAGAGCATCAGCTGATCCCGCCCGCCCTGTTCGCCGCGATGCGCGCGGCCGGGCCACTGCCTGTCGCCGTGCCGGCGACCGCCGAGGCCTATCTCGCCGAGCGTCGCGCCCTATTGGAACAGCGCCTCGCCGAGGTGAGCGCCAAGGCGGCGGCGGACAGGCTGGAAGACGTCCGGATCGCCGGTGATGAGCTGAAAATCTCACCGCTCAAGGCCATCACCCCCGCGGAGGCCGAGGCTCTGGCTGATCGGCTGTATAGGATGATACCCAACCTGCGCATCACCAGCCTGCTCGCCGAGGTGGACCGCTGGACCGGCTTCATCGACGCCTTCACGCACCTGCATTCGGGCGCGCCGGCCGAGGATCGGCGCGTTGTGCTTACCGCGGTGCTGGCCGATGCCACCAATCTCGGTCTGACCCGGATGGCCGAGGCCTGCTCGGTCGCCAGCTATCGGCAGCTCGCCTGGACAGGAGCCTGGTACCTGCGCGAGGAAACCTACCGCCAAGGGCTCGCGGTTCTGGTCAACGCCCAGCAGCGGCAGCCGCTCGCCGCCCTGTTCGGCGCCGCCGATGTGTCCAGCTCGGATGGCCAGCACTTCCCGACCGGCGGGCCCCGGCGAAGCTGTCGGAGCGGTCAACGCCCATTATGGGCGCGAGGTCTCCGCGCTGTTCTACACGCATCTCTCCGCTCGCCAGGCGCCGTACCACACGATCCCACCTTCCGGCGAAGCCGCCTATGTGATCGACGGCCTGCTCTATCACGAGGCGGATCTGAGCATCGCCACCCATCACACTGACGGTGGCGGCGTCAGCGATCACACCTTCGCCTTGACGCATCTGCTCGGCTTTCGTTTCGCTCCGCGCATTCCCAACCTGGCCGACCGCCGGCTTTACACCTTTGGTTCGACCGGCTCTTGGCCGATGCTCGCACCTTTCATCGCCGGCAGTGTCGACGAAAAGCTGATCATGGCCCACTGGGAGGATGTCCTGCGCTTGGCGGCGTCGGTGCGCACCGGAACGGCCAGCGCCTCGCTCCTCCTCAAGCGCCTCGGCGCCTATCCGAGACAGAACGGGCTGGCGCTGGCTTTGCGCGAAATCGGCCGCATCGAGCGCACACTGTTCATGTTGGATTGGCTGGAAATGCCGGAACTCCGGCGCCAGACCACGGCCGAGTTGAACAAGGGCGAAGCACGCAACGCACTTGCCCGTGCCGTCTGCTTCCATCCCCTTGGCCGCTTGCGCGACCGCGCCGTCGCGGCACAGCAATACCGGGCCAGCGGGCTGGCCCTCGTCACCGCGGCCATCGCATTGTGGAACACGGTGTATCTCGGCCGGGCGCTCGATCTTCTGCGCCGGGAGGGCGAGACGGTTGCGGATGCGCTGCTCGCCCATCTCGCGCCGGTCGGCTGGCAGCACATCAACCTGACCGGCGATTACCTCTGGGATGCCGACGCAGGCCTCGGCCCGGACGGGTTCCGGCCACTTCGCTCGGCGGCAATAGACCTTCATTCGGCCGTTGCCGCGTGAGCGCGTTCCCGTTCTGGTCCAGCTTAGCGTGCTATCCTGCCCGTTTTATGGCGTGACCCGTATACGGATAGACCAATTAACAGTCAGCTAACGCCATTGCGCCAGCACGGAATTAAAATTCGGCGCCGTAACGGCGCGCTCACTTGCCACGTTCCCCGCGCGACGCAACTGCTCGACCGTCGCGCGAATGGGGGAGATTGGTCACACGGGAATTTCCACCCGTCGACTTGATCTCCTACCGCGGCGCGACCAACGATCATCAACCATCTCTACGCTGTCTCCCTACCTGGAAGGGTGAACTCATCCCGGGGCAATCAAAGACAGTTTGGGGAAGTACGTACGGTAGCGCGCTGCGTCGCGCGTCATCAGCAGATATCCGGCAATGGCGGCGTGCGCGCCGATGAAGAAATCCGGGAGCGGGGACTGCTTTCTTCCGCCCCGCCGTCGATAGGCCACGAATGACTTGCCTGCGAGAAAGGCAGCTTCGTAGGGAATTGCTTCACGGTCGAACATCGTCCTCGGGAGCGCCGCGTCGAGTTCTTCGATCCGCGAATACCGAATTGAGACCTCAGCGTAAATGATTGGATTGATGACGAGGCGATAGCGGTCGGCGGCTCGTTCCATGGCTGCTACCGACCACGCCAACCAGCGCGCGTCCTCAGTCATCACGTCGAGAAGAACGTTGGCATCGATCAGCACCGCAGTCATTCATTCACCGCGGGTTAGCGCCATAATCTCTTCGGTGCTCATAGCGACGTCACCGCGACCCCGCAAATGGGCGACCAGTCGAGCGCCTCGACCTGCGCTCTTATGGGTTCTGGCGCGAACGATGCGCACGACATCGCCATCAACCTCGAATTCCACCTCCGTCTGGGGCAGCAGACCCGCTCGTTCACGGATTTCCACCGGAATGGTCACCTGACCTTTGGATGTGATGCGCATTAGCAGGTTTCCTTACTCTTACACGTAAGAGTAAGAACGCCTGCCTCGATTTGCAAGGCCGCGCGTCTCAGTGTTGAACACGGATCAATTGCCGCCTCGCGACCACGGCAGCGAGTTCGTCGCGTTGTCGCTTGGACGGAGAAAAGTTCATCCGGGGAGCGATGGGGCGGGCGGCGCTATCGCTACTGGGCGATGACGCGTCGGGCAGAGCCATATCACCAACCGCGCCAGGATCACGGACGTGCACAACACGCTGGCTGGCAACGTATAGCACCCGGCGGATCGGGCTGCCTCTGCCGGTTCCGCGAGCTTCTGGGGGTTCCACCCGGCTCTTACGATCGGGCGGATAACTTTATGCGCAATGTCATCGCCCGGGCGCTTCTCGAGGTCAACGGCCTGTCGGACATCGGCATTCAGATTGAAATGGAACGCAAGCATCCGCGCGCGCCGGCCCACGCCGAGGCATCACGTGGTGGCACAAACAAGGCGACGAATTCCGGGCGGCGATGAAGGAACGAGGTCGGCCCAAAGTCGGCCGGATGGCACGGCTGAAGGGCCAGGTCGAGCGGCTGGTCGTCGATAACATGGCGCTTGTAAATGCCAAGGTCGCCGAGAAAACTGGAAAGAATGCGAGCCGAGAAACACAATCAGCCCGGGCGGTAGAGTGAGCCGCCACCCCTTCACCTGCCCAGTCACATGTGAGAAATCTATAATTCGTGCTTTCGTGCTTATTGACTAATCGCCTTTTTCCCGACGATAAGCTGCGAAACATTCCTGCAATAGCTTATTGAGCTTCATGTCGTTGATACAGCCACGAGAGTTTATCGCCTATAGCTTCCGTCGACCCGCTCGCCCGTTGCGTTCGCGACGGAAGGGAGGCGAGCCGCTGCTGAAAACAGAAGGCTCGTGTCCAGATCTCGGCGATGCCTTAGCAAGGGGCCGCGAGAGCAGCATGCCTGACAAAGTGCCGTGGAAAGTCCACGGGCTGGCGGCCCGCGCTTTCGTCTGAAGACTACCGGCGAAAAATTGTCGAGCTGTTGCCGCTGTTTTTAATGCCATTGGGACAGTTCTACCGTCACCCCTTCCGGTCCCCTGAGAAACACGAGCTTACACGAATGGAAGTCGAGAATCGTGCTGCGCGTCTTAAACCCGGCGGCCCGAATTTTGGATATCTCGGCCTCGACATCGTCCACTGCGAAGCACACATGGTTGAAGCCGATCTTGTGCAGATCGCAGATATGGGGATCGGGGATACTGGCGGGATTGCGGTAATGAAGAAGCTGAATCTCGGTCCGCGGCGTCGCACCCTCTAGGACGAGTGTGATGTGATCTGCCTCTATGCCTGTTACCTCCATATAGGTGGCGAACGGCTCGCCGGCGATGACGACCGAGGTTACTTCCTTGAAGCCCAGTACTAGCCGCTGCACCGACTGTCCGGTCTGCGAATAACGATCCTTGCTGCCGTTTGGCGGCGAGAAATTCTGGGCAGCGATAAATGCGAACATTTGACTGCTGAGCTCGCATCTTCCGCAGCGCCGAGCCCCTGGCCTTCGACCCTAACCAGCTTTGCAGCAACGTGCGGAACTGAGATTCTTTATTCAACGGTAGCGGAGAATATCCGGGGTTGCCGCATGATTCGATCGTTTATGAAGCTCGTTGCGACCAGTAGGTCTAGAGAGCGAGCCAGACGAAGTGGCGCGACAAATGGCAGCGGATCGCGAATCGGCAGCTGACAATGCTGGGCCATTTCAGGGACCCAGCCGGGCGGAGTCGAAACAGTCCCGCAAGGGCAGGGCAGGGGGCTGACCTGGCGAACAGACCGCGCGCGCCGGGCAGGAGCGGTCAGCACGTTGCGACCGGTATGGGCGGCGAGGCCATGGCGCAGCAATACCCCAAAGCCATCTGGATTAGCGACATAAGACCGCTGCCGAACCGGTTGCCGAAGGGCACCTCGACCCGGTGCTGAGGTAATTCGAGGACTTGCGCAACGGGGCGAGCAGTTGACGCCGATCCGGATCGGCCCCAATGCGATCTTTAATCGCTTTCATTCGCCAGATTGGGTGCGGTGGCGAATGGTGGGCGGTTTAACCGTCCCGGCGTCGAACCCCCATATCTGTCGATCGAGCCGGAAACCGCGCTGACTGACCGACAAGGGGCAACAATTGTCCCACCGGCGACCTTGGTTGCCTACCGTCTCGATGTCGGTGGCGTCATCGACTTCTCAACCGGGCACGACCCGGCGGA
>JAFMSA010000827.1 GCA_017353855.1 Alphaproteobacteria bacterium | reverse complement strand
AATCGCCGGATGCCGCCTCGCGAGGTCAATCCCGAACATTCGCACGAATTCGACGCGCGCCTTCTCGTTCTTGAAGGCGAGTTGACGATTACGGGACAAGGCGAGGAGCGTACCTATCGGGCCGGTGACACGTTTGCCATGGCGGCCGGATGCCGCCATGCCGAACGCAGCGGCGCCGACGGCGTGCATTATCTCGCCGCACGCCGTTACCGGCCGAAGGCTGCCGGCTGAGGCTCCAGGCGCCGGAGGGACGATCATGTCGCTCGATACCGTCAAGCTCCCGGCACTCCAGCAGCTCGCCGAGATAGCCGCGGAACTTGGTTTTTCGTTCACCGAGGCTGATCTCGCCGCGCATCGCGAGGCCTTGGTGCCGGCCTTCGCGGCGTACAACCGGCTCGACCGGATGCCCGACGAATTGCCGGCCGTCACTCACCCGCGCCGACCCGGCCACCGCCCTTCGCCTGAGGAAAACCGGCTGGGTGCCTGGTACATCAGAACCGAAATAGAAGGAGCCGCATCCGGGGCGCTCAAGGGCAAGAAAATCGCATTGAAGGACAATATCTGCGTTGCCGGCGTGCCGATGATGAATGGCGCTTCGACGATGGAAGGCTACGTGCCGGATGTCGACGCCACCGTCGCGACGCGCATTCTCGACGCCGGCGGCACGATCGTCGGGAAGACCGTGTGCGAGTATTTCTGCTTTTCTGGCGGCAGCCACACGAGCGCCAGCGGGCCGGTGCACAACCCGCACCGCGCCGGTTATTCGGCAGGCGGATCCTCCTCGGGCAGCGCTGCCGTCGTTGCTGCGGGCGAGGTGCCGATGGCACTCGGCGGCGATCAGGGCGGCTCGATCCGCATCCCCGCCTCGTACTGCGGCATCTACGGGCTGAAGCCGACCCACGGACTGGTGCCGTACTCCGGCATCATGCCGATCGAGCTGACCCTCGATCACACCGGCCCAATGACGGCAACCGTCGAGGACAATGCAATCCTGCTCGAGGTATTGGCGGGACCTGACGGGCTTGACCCGCGGCAATACGGGAGTGCCGCGGCGAAGCCCTATCGCGAAGCACTGGGCAGAGGTGCTGCCGGACTGAGGATTGCGCTCGTCGAAGACGGCTTTGGCCACCCGCAATCGCTGCGCCAAGTCGACACGGTCGTACGCGAGGCAGCCGAGCGGTTCAAAGGACTGGGCGCTACGGTGGAGACCGTTTCCGTCCCAATGCATCGGCTCGGCTCGGCCGTCTGGCTGCCGATCGCGGCGGAAGGGGCGACGATGCAGATGATGCTCGGCAATGGTTTCGGGTTCAACTGGCAGGGGTTGTACGTCACCTCGATGCTGGATTTTCACAGCGCCTGGAGGACCCGGGCGGACGAACTGTCCGACAGCCTCAAAAATACAATGCTGCTCGGCCACTACATGGTGACCCGTTACCGCGGCCATTATTACGCGAAGGCGCAGAACCTCGTGCGCCGCCTGCGGCGTGCCTATGACGAGGTGCTCTCACGATACGACTTGTTGCTGATGCCGACGCTTCCGGTCGTGGCCACACCATTGCCGGAAGCCAACGCGCCGGTCGAGCAGATCCTGCAGCGCGCATTCGAGATGCTGGCGAACACAACGCAGTTCGACTGCACTCACCATCCCGCGATGAACGTGCCCTGCGGCATGGTCGACGGGCTGCCCGTCGGCATGATGCTGGTGGCAAAGGCCTTTGACGAAGAAACGATTTACTGCGCCGCAGCGGCCTTCGAGAAAGGCGTCGACTGGAAGTCGCTGATGGCAAGCTGAATCGGATGGCCTGCGAGGATTGGAGGGGCAGCGAGCCGAACGGCGATCGCGGTCAGGCACGTTCATTTAGAGGATCTAGGCCTGTTCGATCCGGTCCTGCAAGCTGCGGCCACGACATTCGCAATGGCGATTCGGTCGACGACATGCTGACCCCGGATCTGGTTGTTGTCCCTGGAGTCCCGTCGGCGCTTCTTGAGGGCGCCGGTTACCCCGTCCGTCGGTGATGAGCGCAACCGGCTCGAATTGCGGCTTGCGGCGGCGGAGCCGACCATCGGTGCCTATCTCGGCGCTCAGCTGATGTCCCGGGCGCCCGGCGGCCGCGACTGCGTTGGTGCGACCAAAGAGAACGGCCGGGCGAAGAACCGG
>JAFMSA010000826.1 GCA_017353855.1 Alphaproteobacteria bacterium | reverse complement strand
CCGGCTTCTCCAGCTATCCGGCCTACAGCTTCCGCAGCTGTGGCGGTAACTATAACATCCAGGGCTGGGGCGAATGCGGCGGCTACGGCCCCTGCGCCTTCGCTCCGCTTCCGCCGCTGGTCGTGACTCAGCCGGTTACCGAAATGGCCGTGACCGCGCCTGCGCGTCGCAAGGCGGCGGTCCGGTCGCTGGTGACCCGAACCGTTGCGAAAAGCCGGGGTCCGGTGCAGCCCGTATGGGAATGACACCGGCAAGGTCGCCCAAGCACGAGGGATGCCGAGCGGATGTGTCCGGCACAAGGGAGGGGATCATGTCGCACACGAGATGCCGAGCCGCAACTGGATGATGCGGCGCCCACGCGCGAAGCCGCCGATGCGCTGCTCGCGGCGCCGTTTCCCGCCGACGCCAACGACGTCCTCTACCATTGGGAACCGTCGCGGAACTACAACCCCTCGCCCGGCCTGGAGCGGATCGAGGCGGCGGTGCTGGCAATCAACTCGGCCGACGACGAACGCAACCCGCCCGAGACCGGGATCATGGAACGCACGCTGAGCCGGATCAGGACTGCGCGCCTGCTGCTCATTCCGGCGAGCGACAGCACCCGCGGCCATCAGACGGACGGGTTCTGCCCGCTTCTCGAAAGAGCCCTTCGCGGCGTGGCTGGAAACGATACCGCGCAGGAATTAGCCCGGATTTTAGGCGATGCCGCCATGCGACGTCGCGCGGATGAGGCTCGCGCGACGTTGCCGACGTACGGGTTCGTCTCAAAGGCGGGGCCAATCATCCTCTGCGCCTCGCACCGGCGCAGAGGTCGGCATTGATGCAAAGAACGACGCCGAACGGCCTCGAGAAAATCGGCCGGCCGGGCGCGGCGGCGCCTTGTTCTCATTCTTTCGCTGCGCCTGCGAACTCACCGACCGTCCCCCGCTTCCCAATTCTCTTCCCCCGCATGGATCGCTAATATCGACGGCTGCGTGTACGGGCCCTTGTCCAAACTGACTGGAGCGACGGCGAGGACAGGGGATCGCCGCCGCCGGCTTGCGACTGCTCTGTTACGACGGCCGGCGACCGTTGCGTGCCTGACGGAGACATTGATCAGTTCACGGCGATGAGAGATGGAACCTGAAGCGCCTGCACTTCCCACCGATGCGGACATAACCGCAACGGGAGTTGCAACCATTCGCGGCGGCTTCACTGCCGTCGTCATCGATAAGACGCGCAAAACGGAGGATCTCTTGAATTCTCTGAAGAACAATCGCAAACGCCTTCAATCCTTGAAGGCGGAATACGTCAAAGCAGTCGAAGCCGGCGGCGGCATCGACACGCCTTCAACCAAGCGCCGGATGATCTTCCACGAACTCGTACGCATTTACGCGGCGATGGAGGGTCTTAAGAACGAGTTGACCCAGCGCGGCGTGAACTTCGAGGTCGACGCCAACGATCATGAACACCCGAATGCTGCTTACAAGAGAATAACGACGGCAGCGAACTATCCTTCCGGCGGGTTGATGTTCCTCTACCTCGTCCTGTCAGCGATCATATTCTTTCTCTGGTTTTTCACGTCGAACGAGTGGAAACAGGCAGGCTCCTTCTTCGGGCAGGAGCGCGCCGTACCGATGCGGCCCTACCGATAGCCATCGGCTCAGCGCGTCGCGCGATCAGGGCCTGCTCTTCGGCAGCAGGGGCGGGCTCGGTCCAGCTCGACACATTGGAGCACACAGTCTTGAAAAGCCAGCCCGAGCTCGTTGACGTGGATGAACTCATGAAAGCGGCTAACCGAGGCCTGAACTGCTCACACTGTCCGGATGTCGGAGAGGCGAGCGCCCGGCAAACTCGCATGATGACAGCTGCCGCCACCCTCACTTCTTTTGCAGAAGCTTCTGTTGTTCGGCATCCATCGGCCATGAACCCCGAGCGGCAAGCCGGCAGCGAGCCTTCTTAGTGCGCTTTACAAGAGGCACGGCCACAGGGAGCCCCTTGCGTGGTCGCCCGGGCCCCGTGGGGACGCTGCCCTATCGTATTGGACAGCACGCCGAATGCCTCGCAAATTCAGTAAGTTGTTGCAACCACTGCGGAAGCCATTTCCGATGGTGCGGTCGAGAGGACTCGAACCTCCACGAGTTGCCCCACTAGCACCTCAAGCTAGCGCGTCTACCAGTTCCGCCAC
>JAFMSA010000237.1 GCA_017353855.1 Alphaproteobacteria bacterium | reverse complement strand
GCGTGCGGCTCGCCGATGGGCGCGAGCTGCCGGCGGATCTCGTCGTACTGGCAATAGGCATCCGCCCCAATGTGGACCTCGCCCGCGACGCGGGGGTCGACATCGAGCGCGGGATCGTCGTTGGCGACGATCTGCGCACGAACGACCCCGCGATCTATGCCGTGGGCGAATGCGCGGAGCATAATGGCCGGCTCTATGGGCTGGTTGCACCGTTGTGGGAGCAAGCCAGCGTCTGCGCGGCGCGTCTCGCGGGCGACGAGCGGGCGTCGTTTACGCCGCCGCCGCTCTTCACGAGCCTGAAAATCACCGGCCTCGACGTATTTTCCGCGGGCGAACTGGCTGCAGTAGATCCGGCCGACGAGGAGGTGATTCTCTACGACCCGGATGGCGGGGTCTATAGGAAGCTCATCCTGCGCAACGATACAGTGGTGGGATCGGTGCTCTACGGAGCCGTTGCCGACGGCCCCTGGTACGTTCAGTTGATGCGCGAACAGGCGGATGTCGCCAGGCTGCGCGACCGGCTCGCCTTCGGCCGGGTCTACACCGAGAACGCCGGGATCGCGATGGTGCGGAAAGCCGCGTGAGCATTCAATTCAAACGACTTTCCCCATTGCGGCGATCGTCCACACGCAGTCCGACCAATTCTCAGGCTTCAGCTAGCGCTCCGCAGAAGGGTGGCGACAGCCGCGGGGAGTTTCCGGGTAGCCCGCGACCGGTGTCGAAGCGGTCGACCCTTCGGGGCGCCGATCTCCGAGGGAGGGCAGACTTGTCGGGGTCCCACCCCGAGAGGATGCACTTTTTACACCATGCTCGACAGCGCCGACGCCCGGGGGCGTGCACCCGACTGCTGGTCGGGCGAAACTGGCGAGCCGCGTTCCGCGGTGATGCGCTGCCGCGCCGCCAATTCCGGACAACTAACGATCGGTAAAATCGGCAGGCTTGCTCGTGTCCGGTCGGATACACATTAGTCGCGGTTTTCCCGAAGGCCCTTATTCGACCTTTTCGAACTTCTGCAGGGAGCGCAGGTTGGCGGGGTGCGGCTCTCCCGGGTACATTTGCGGCCAAGCTGTCCAGGAAACCTCACCGACATAGATATCGCCGTGTGTGTCCACCGCAAGCCCGTGCGGCGCCAGGAATCTCCCGGGTTCGGTCCCGGCCGGCGTGTTGCCGAAGCGGCCGATGAGTCTGCCCTCATGGTCCACGATGCTGACGCGTGGACCGAGATTGGGGATGTCACGGCTGACGGCGGCGGAAGGGCCTAGTTCGCCGACGTAGCAGATCGGCCGGCGGCCGTAGGGCATGTAAAGGCCGCAAGGGCGGTGCAGGTTCTTCCATTGCGTCTCGTACCTACCATTGCCATCAAAGACCTGAACGCGGTGGTTCTCGCGGTCGGCGACGTAGACCCAGCCGTCGGCGTCGCAGCAGATGTTGTGGACGATGTTGAACTCGCCTTCTCCCGTTCCGGGTTCGCCCCACGACATCAGCAATTTTCCGTCGGGCGAATATTTGTGGACGCGGGCGTTGCCATAGCCATCGGAAACATAGATCTCCCCTCTCGGGGACAGCGCCGTGTGTGTGCAGCGGTGGAACGGCTCACCGCTCATAAAAGGCGCCGGCTCGCCCGGAATGCCAAGTTCGAGCAGCACCTTGCCGTCGAGGGTGACCTTGCGCACGAAATGGCCGCCATCGTCGGTCAGAAACATCGTCTCATCGGGCGCCATATGGACACCGTGCGCCCGGGGATACTGATCCTCGCCCCAGGATCGCAAAAAATTGCCGTCACGATCGAAGACCATCATCGGGTGTTCACCGCGGTTGAACACGTAGACGCGGTCCTGGCCGTCAACACCGACAGCGGCGACTTCTTTGAAGGACCAGTCGTCCGGCAGTTTTGCCCACTGGGCGTTGACCCGGTATTTAAACTGCCCGCTTCCGATGATCATCGACCACCCCCCGTTGCGCGCGCACCGACAGCGCAGCATCGCGATCCCGACGCTAAACGCAAGCACCGCGTGCGCGTCGCACATTGTGAGGTCCGCGTCTTCCCAATATGCTGTCGAGGCGCAGCAGGGAATTTAATGCAAACGGAGGAGAGGCAATGCCTTTTGGGGGAAACGACTGGCTGGCGCTGACCCGGGAACCAACTCTGGAACCGGAGCTCCCGATTTGCGATCCGCATCATCATTTCTGGGATTTTCGCGCCGAACGCATTCCTTACCAGCGATACCTGCTTCACGAATTGGCGGCGGACGTCAACTGCGGCCACAGCGTCCGGTCTACCGTGTTCATCGAGGCGAGATCCATGTACCGTCCCGATGGACCGGTCGAGCTGCGCCCGGTCGGCGAGGTCGAATTTGTCCAGGGCCTGGCTGCCGCCGCCGCCACCGGCCTCTATGGTCCTTGCCGGGCGGCAGCCGGTATTGTCGGCCATGCGGACCTGAAGCTGGGAGATCGGGTCGCGCCCGTACTGGACGCACTGCGGGCCGCCAGTCCCAACCGTTTTCGTGGAATCCGGCACACGGTCACATGGGATCCGCACCCCGAGATCGACAACCGTGAAAAGGAAGGGGTGCTGGCGAGCGCCGAATATCGTGCGGGAGCCCGGGTGCTGGCGCGTATGGGTCTGTCCCTCGACACCGGAGTGTGCTTTCCGCAGTTACCCGAACTGGCCGAGTTTGCGAAGGCCACACCCGAGCTGACCATCATTCTCAACCATCTCGGCGGTCTGACGCGGATCGGTCCCTACGCCAACCGGGACGAGGAGGTCTTCGCGACCTGGCGGCGCGGCATCGCGGCCGTCGCCGAGTGCCCCAACGTCAGCCTCAAGCTGGGCGGGATCGGCATGCCCCGGCTGGGCTTCGACTGGCATACGCGGACGCGGCCGATCGGCTCGGAAGAGTTGGCCGCAGCCATAGGGCCGGTCATGACCTTTTGCATCGAGCAGTTCGGCCCGGGCAGATGCATGTTTGAAAGCAATTTCCCGGTCGACAAAGTGTCGTTCTCCCATCACGTGCTGTTCAACAGCTTCAAGCGCTTCTCCAAAAACTATTCGGCATCCGAGCGCGCTGCTTTGTTCCGCGATGCAGCGGTTCGCGCATATCGAATTGATGACGCCGCATAGGAGGTCGGTGATGCACGATTATTGCTACGATCACGTCCATCTGCGCAGCACCGATCCGGACGCGACTGCCCGGTTCTTTGAGACGATGTTCGGGGCTGAAGTCACGCGCAGCGTCTATCCTCCGGGGACGCTCTATCCTGGACAGCAGCGCATTGCGATGCGATTAGGCGGCCAGACCGTGCTGATCGCTCCGCCCCACCCGCACGAACCGAATGAACCGGCGCCGCGATTTCCTCATTACGGGTTGGAGCATATCGGTTTGACGGTCGATGATGTGGACGCCGCCGTCGAGGAACTTCGGGCCAAAGGTGCCGAAATCGCGGTCGGCCCCTTGACCCGCAATCCCGGCTTACGCCTGGCCTTCATCCGCGGACCGGAAGGCGTCATGATCGAACTCGTACAGCGCTAGCGGGCGCGCACCAGAGGCAGAGGTTTCCATGGCAGGAACCAGCAAAATCCGCGTTGGCATCGTCGGGGCAAATCCGAGCCGTGGGTTTGCCTCCATCGCCCATATCCCGGCCCTGAGGGCGCTTCCAAACCTGGAGATCATCGCCCTTTGCACGACCCGGCAGGACTCTGCCGACGCCGCAGCCCGGCATTTCGGGGTACCGCTGGCGTTTTCTGATGCCCGGAAACTTGCGCAACATCCCGATGTCGATTTGGTCACTGTCTGCGTTAAGGTGCCCGAGCATTATCTGCCGGTCATGGCTGCGGTCGAGGCCGGAAAGCACGTTTATTGCGAATGGCCGCTCGGTCGAGACACCGACGAGGCCGCTCGAATGCTGGCTGCGGCCGAGCACAGCGGGATGCGCCACGCTGTCGGGCTTCAGGGCCGGATGTCTCCGGCAATCAATTACGTCAGGGATCTCATTGCCGACGGTTATGTCGGCCGGGTTCGGTCGGCGACAATGATTGCGAGCGCCCCGAACTGGGGACCCACGATCGACCGCTCCTATCAGGCTGATCGCGCAAATGGTGCCAATTTGCTAACGATCAC
The DNA here is from genome assembly GCA_017353855.1 of Alphaproteobacteria bacterium. Lineage (GTDB taxonomy): Bacteria > Pseudomonadota > Alphaproteobacteria > ATCC43930 > CGMCC-115725 > AP-15. Next base: position 2,603 of record JAFMSA010000237.1, on the reverse strand, counting down.
TGGAGGCCATACGATCGACGCTCTGTGCTATTGCCTGGGCGAATTTCGCGAGCTTGCCGCCTTCGTGGCATGCCAGCGCGACCGCATTCGACTGGAGGGGACCGACGAAATGATCGCGAAGACGTCACCCGACCAGCTCGTCGTCAATGGCATTGTGCGGGACGGAGCAGTCGTGTCCTTTCAGGTCCGTGGCGGGATAAGACGAGGGACGGAGTTCCTGTTCGAGGTTCACGGAGAAGAAGGGGACCTCCAGCTTACCGCCACTTCGCGCGCTTCCATGCAGCGCCAGGAACTGAACCTGAAAGGCGCCCGGGACGACGGTTCTGCGCTCGCCGATCTGCCGGTTCCCGGCAAGTACCGCTGGGTCCCCGACGGCGTCTCCCCGGACTCGCCCTACAATGTCGCGCAACTCTATGTGAGATTGGCTGAAAGCATCCGCGACGGCAAACCGGTCAGTCCCGGGTTCCACGCGGCCGTCGCTCGGCATCGCCTGCTCGACGCCATCGAGCGGGCCTCGCAGACAGGGATGCGTCAGTTAATGGAGGGGGTGTAAGCGACCCCGCGGCTAAGGCCGCGGGCTTTCGGTCCAAATGAAAGCCGCGCTTGACCCCCCTAAATCATGCCTATGTCGAAGGGGAAACTTGAGACTACGTTATCAATAAGCTCAAGACAGGCTTCCGGATGCTTCCTCAATTCGGATCTCTCGATGGTGCGGTTGCAGACAACCCTTGGGGTGGGGACGAAAGGGATCGTACTCAAACGCTGCTTGACAACATTGGCGAGGGGAGCTTCCACGGGGCAAATGGGTTGTCCCCGTTCTTGCGGCGGGGCTCATCCCATGTCTAAGCCAGGGGTATCCGTCCCGGAAAGGTTCTAAGAAGAGCGGTGGAGGCCGGGTTCGCCGGTCTAGGCTGGAACCCTACCCTATTATCCAATCATTACAATTGTTCATGATATGATCACGAACCAGCATGAGCCTTCAGTACCCACCAGATACCCACTGGGGGCAGCGTCATCAAACCTTGTCACGTTCCGCCGGCCTCGCGCCAGGCGACAGAAATCTCCCTCCCTCAACCCCGCTCCGGTTTTGCCGCACGATCGCCGTGCGCCTTCCTCCGGCAGATGCCATTCTCATGGCTCCGGGACCAGGCGTCCTAACGGCTCCTTAGCCATCTACAGTTGTAGAGGCCCTCATAGCCCTTCTCCTCTAGATATGCAGGAGAATCCGGAGGAGGAGGATGCTGTCGATACTGCGACAAGCAGTTAACTCAAAAACCATTGCCATGCTAAAAAAACCCAAATGAGCACCTTCGTCGAAGATGCTCATTTGAGCGTCTTCGCAAAAAACTAGGATTTCTGCGGTATTGAGACAATCAAAGCGCGAAGAGGCGCATCACTTCTCGCGCGCACGCGCCGCGAGAAGCATAAGGATTGACAAGGACCTAGTTCAGGTTCGGAACCTTCTGCCAAATCGCGTAATACGCAAGGTTATGGTATGCGGGTGACTGTCCCTTGTAAGGGAGCATACCATGACCAAACGCGAGGGTAACACCGACGTTATCGATATCAAAGGGTTGTTGGCTCAAGACGCGGATTTTTGTCCGGTCGGCTGTCGAAGCGCTGGTGCAAGCCGCACTGGAAGCGGAGATGACAGAGACGATCGGGGCCGAGAAGAGCGAGCGTACCGCGACACGGATCGCGTACCGCAGCGGCTACTACACGCGTTCGCTGATCACGCGTGTGGGGACTTTGGAGCTGCGGGTGCTGCAGGACCGGTTGGGGCGGTTTTCGACGGAGCTGTTTGAACGTGGCCAACGTTCAGAAAAGGCGCTGGCCGGCACGTTGGCGGAGATGTACGTGCAAGGGGTTTCGACCCGCAAGGTCAAGGCGGTGACGGGGCTGTGCGGGCACCGCTTCTCGGCCTCGTCGATCAGTGCGGTGAACAAATCCCTGGATGAGGCGCTCGACAGATTTGCCCGGCGGCGGTTGAGCGAGCGGTTCCCTTATCTCATTCTCGATGCGCGCTACAAGAAGGTGTGTGAGGCGGGGATCATCGTCAGTCAGACGGTGCTCATCGTAGTGGCGGTCGACGGCGATGACCGACGTCAGATTCTCGGCGTCGAGCTTGCCAATCGAGAGAGCCGCGCGAGTTGGCGCGACTTCCTTGTCGGGCTCAAAGAACGCGGCTTGGTTGGTGTCGAGTTTGTCGTGTCCGACGATCATCCCAGGCTCACCGCGGCGATCCGCGAGGTATTGCCGGAAGCCACCTGGCAGCGCTGTTTACGTGCATTTTCTTCGCAATGCGCTCGACTACGTGCCGCGCAAGCTCGCTGACGACGCTGCGCTGGATTTACGATCGCCGCGATCTCGCCGAGGCGCGCCGTGACATCGCTCAGTGGCTCGGGAAGTGGCAGAGCAAGTATTCGCGGCTGTGCAATTAGGTCGAGGAGCACATCGAAGAGACTTTGAGGTATTTTCGCCCGCCGCTGCCGCACCACAATAATCGGTTAAGCATCGCGCAGGTCTCGTCGGCACAGTCGCACATCGCCGTTTTGCCTCGGCCTGCTGCACTTGGCCGAGCAACCACCGCCGTATTGCGCGAC
>JAFMSA010000825.1 GCA_017353855.1 Alphaproteobacteria bacterium | reverse complement strand
CCTGTGCCAGCAGGCGCAGCCCCGCAGACAGACCGCGCAGATCGTCAATCCAGCAGACAACCGCCAGTGAACCCGCTGCAAACACAACAGTCACGGCGCCCGCCCCGACCCTTCCCGTCTGTGCGAGTATCAGCCAGGCGAGCAATACCGTGCCGACGACCGCGATCCCGCCGCCTCGCGGCGTCGGCGCGCTGTGCGACGACCGCTCGTTCGGATAGTCGAGGAGTTTGCGGCGGCGCAGGACCGGTATCAGCGCCCCGGTAGCGATACAGGCAACCAGCCCCGCTGCGAGGGCGACCGCCAGCGGCAACAGTGCATCACCCATTGCCGGCGGGCTGTTCGGCAATACCCTGATCCTCGGCAACCCGATCCTCGGCCGGCTGCTGTCCGAAAGCCCCCTTGGGCTCACGCCGGATCGCCCAACGGACCGTGGCGCCCCCCGCCGGCACGGTCCCGCTCAAAACTACCTGCTGGGTCTTTCGCGCCTCGCCGGAACCGAGATAGATGCTCTCGCCGAGGCTAATCTCGGCGCCGGCGGCACGCAGCCGCCAGACCATCCCGCTCGGCAGGCGCAGGAGCACCGCACCGGCGTCACGTAACAGCGAGGCCTGCACTGCCGGGTGGAGGTGGAAGCGCACGGCAAAGGCCGACCCGGGGAGACCGGTCAGCCTGTCTTCGCCGCGAAGGTCCTCCCCATCGGCCGCGAGGAACAATTCACGGGTGTAAATCAAGCCGAAACGTTCACGATACCCGTCATGGGTCCCCGACATCCACTGCTGACCTTCATGCTCGGCTCGCTCGCGGGCAACAGAGGCAGGGCCGCGGCCGAGCGTCCCGTCGGCCTTGATCTCGAGCGAATTGGTGTCGGCGACCACGAGGACGGAATGTGCCGCACTCGCCCGCGCCACCCGCCACCAGTTCGCCCTGGGGCCGCGGTAAGCACCGCAATTGACAATGATCCGCTCGCGCTCGTGGCTCAGTTCCAAGGACAAAGTGCCCGCATGCGCGCGATCGTCAAAACCACGCCGCGGTGGTCTGCCGGTGTCGATCAGCACGAGGGTCTTGGATGCCTGGAGCCGGTCGAAACCGGTATCGGGGGCATGCAACGGAGCCCGCCCCTTGCTCTCGGACCGGGTCAAGACGAGGTCGATCAACACCCCGTCCTCTTCCAGCGAATCGTTGAACAGCGCCAGACGCCTGTCCCCGTGCCGAAAAAACCGCAGCATCGGGGCCATCCGCTCTATGGCCCCTTTGAGACCTCCGGGGATGTCGATATGCGCGGCGCGCAAGACCGCGCGTACATCGATCAGATCCTGCAACACCTGGAGCTGCAGCGACGGGCTGCGGGATAAATGGCCCCCGTCAGGAAGGATCTGAACGGACAACTCGCGTTCGAGTGCCCTGAGGAGCTTTGCCAACCGCGCCTCGGAGCCGCCCAGCACCACCACCCCGGCAATCAGACCCTTCAGCGAGCGCAGCCGCCCGGCCCCGGCGGCCTCCCAGGACGCCGTCCTCGCAAGATGGCGCAGCTGAGCCACGAGGCTCGCCAGCATCATGCGGCGCAACTCGTCTTCCTTGTCGCGCCCGACGATCTCGTCGAAATAAACGATCCACGCGAAGGCGCGGGTCGCCAGGATGTCCGACCGCCACGCCAGGCCGCTCCCGCCGGGATTCTCGGCGATCCAGCTTTCGACAAGCTCGCGCGCAGCCTCCCGTCCCGTGCCCCCGGCGGCCACCAGGTCGCACATCCATCCGAATGCATGCCAGGCGGTAAGCCACTCGATTCCGGCCGAGGGCGGAGCCCAGCGTGGCGACGGGTTGCGGACCAGCTCCCCGGCAAGCTCGATTTCGCCGCCGGCTATCGCGGTGCCGCGCTCTGCCTCACCCGGCCAGCGCTGGTTGATCCTCAGCCTGAGATCGGCAGGAACCCGTCCGACCAGCGTGTGGCGATAAAGCGGACCGGCGGCAAGCGCCCGCAACGCGTCCCGCCGCAGGCGGGTCAGCCATCCCGCACGATCGGCACTGGATTGGCGCAGGCTGGCGCGGTTTTCACGGCCTCCGCCCGCAGCCGCGGTCATTCGATCACCGCCCTGCCGCAGCGCCAAGTCGGCGGAGCGAGGCGCACGTTACGAAGGCCATGCCGAACCAGCGGACCCATGAGGTATCGTA
>JAFMSA010000824.1 GCA_017353855.1 Alphaproteobacteria bacterium | reverse complement strand
GACGGCGGCGGCGGCCGCCATTGCCGGGCCCATCAGATGGGTCTTAGCGTTCTTGCCTTGGCGCCCCTCGAAGTTGCGGTTCGAAGTCGACGCGATACGCTCCCCGTTCGTCGCGCGGTCGTTGTTCATCGACATACAGTTCGAACAGCCCGGCTCGCGCCATTCGAAGCCGGCTTCAAGGAAGATCCGATCGAGGCCCTCTTCTTCGGCCTGATGCTTGACGAGGCCCGAGCCCGGCACGACCAGCGCCCGTACGCCGTCGGCCACGCGACGGCCCTTCGCGATCTCCGCGGCGGCGCGCAGATCCTCAATGCGGCTGTTCGTGCACGACCCGATGAACACGCGCTGTACGGGCACATCGACGAGACGCGTATTCGGCGCCAGCGCCATGTATTCGAGCGAGCGTTGCATCGCTGCCCGCTTTAAGGGGTTATCAACCTGCGCCGGGTCGGGAACGCGGCCGGTGATCGGTGCCACATCCTGCGGACTCGTTCCCCAGGACACGTGCGGCGCGACCTCGGCGGCGTCGAAATGCACTTCCTTATCGTACTTGGCGCCCGGATCCGACGGCAGGGTCCGCCAATAGGCAACGGCCTGCTCCCACGCAGCCCCTTTCGGGGCATAGGGCCGGCCCCTCAGATAAGCGAACGTCCTTTCGTCCGGTGCGACGAGGCCGGCGCGCGCACCCGCTTCGATCGACATGTTGCAGACCGTCATGCGGCCCTCCATCGACATGTCACGAAACGTGCTGCCGGCGTACTCGAAGACATGACCGGTGCCGCCGGCAGTGCCGATGCTGCCGATAACGGCAAGGATCAGATCCTTGGGGCTGACACCGGCGCCGAGGCTGCCATTGACGTTGATCAGCATGTTCTTCGCCGGCGCCTGGATCAATGTCTGCGTCGCCAGCACGTGCTCGACTTCGGAGGTGCCGATGCCGAAGGCGAGCGCGCCCGTTGCGCCATGTGTCGCGGTATGGCTGTCGCCGCAGACAATCGTCATGCCGGGCTGGCTCAGACCTTGCTCGGGCCCGATAATGTGGACGATGCCTTGATTGACGCTGTCGACGGGGAAATACGGAACGCCGAACTCTTTTACGTTGCGTTCCAGCGTGTCGACCTGGAGCTTCGATTCCGGATCGTCGATCCCGCGACTGCGGTCGCTCGTCGGCACGTTGTGGTCGGCAACCGCGATCGTCGCGTCGGGCCGGCGGACCCTGCGTCCGGCGAGCTTCAGCCCTTCGAAGGCTTGCGGTGTGGTGACTTCGTGGATCAGATGAAGATCGATGTATATCAGGCAGGTGCCCTCGCCCTGCGGGGCGATCACGTGGCTGTCCCAGATCTTATCGAACAGCGTGCGCGGCGCGGTCATGGCTGTGCTGACCCCGGTGCGTTGGTTTGTCCGACCTCGCGCGGCATTTCGGGGGCCGGTTCGCTTTCGCGTGGTGCGGCCGTATGGCTGCGTTCGGTACCGGGCCGCGCTGTCTCGCGGGCGCGTTCGGTGATGCGCGCCGCCTTGCCCGTGCGCCCCCTCAGATAATAGAGCTTAGCCCGCCGGACCACGCCGCGCCGCACGACCTCGATCGAGGTAATGCGCGGCGAATAAAGCGGAAAGACGCGCTCCACACCCTCGCCGTAGGAAATCTTGCGCAATGTGAAATTCGAGTTTGCGCCGGCATTCTTGCGGCCGATGCATACGCCTTCGAAGACCTGGATGCGCTCACGCTCGCCCTCGACGACCTTGACGCCGACCCGGACCGTATCGCCGGGATCGAACTTCGGCACCGGCCGGCTCGCGGCAAGCCTGTCGACCTGCTCCTGCTCGAGCTGCTGAAGAAGGTTCATTGGTCCACCTCATCATCCAAACTGCTTTTCTGCGCCGCCAGATAGCGCCCCCACAAATCGGGGCGCCGTTCCCGGGTCAGGCGTTCCGCCTCGGCTCGGCGCCAGTCCCGAATTCGCCGATGGTCACCGGACACGAGCACCTCCGGTACCGCCCGGCCCTCCCAAAGCTGCGGCCGGGTGTATTGCGGGTATTCAAGCAACCCTTCGGCGAAGCTCTCCTCGGCGAGCGCCTCGGCACGTCCCAGCACCCCTGGCAGGAGCCGCACACAGGCATCGATCAGCGCGATCGCCGCAGGCTCGCCGCCCGAAAGCACAAAATCACCGAG
>JAFMSA010000236.1 GCA_017353855.1 Alphaproteobacteria bacterium | reverse complement strand
CGCCGCAACGCCAGCGGCTCGTCAGGCTCGGCAAAATCGAAGGCAATCGTGCGGAACTCTGCCCGTTTGCCGGCGCGGGCGCTGTCCCCGAAGGTATTCGTGCGCATCCGCTCCTGCCGGATGCGTCCAAGATCAACATCGGCAACCGCCATCTCGGGACGAGGTGAGAAGCGCTCGGTCTCTTCCAGCAGGTCGCTGCATTCAAAGATGCCGGCCTGGCCATCCCAGGCGAGATCGGTCGTCGACTCGCCGGAGCCGGCCGCGGAATAGGCATAGGCCGCAATGCATCGCGACGCCTGCGAGGCGCACAGCAGGCGGCGCATCTGCGCTTTTCCGATCGTGATGTTGCTGGCCGAGAGGTTGAGCAGGATCTCGGCTCCTGCCAGTGCTGCATCGGTGCTCGGGGGATGCGGCACCCATAAATCCTCGCAGATCTCGACGTGAAACGTAAAAGCCGCGTTGCCGCGGGCAGCGAATAAAAGATCCCGCCCGAAGGGCGCTTCGTGGCCGGCGATCGCGATCGATTGACCCCTCACACCCCCGCCGGAGGTAAGTTGCCGCAGCTCGTAAAATTCACGGTAATTCGGCAGAAACACCTTCGGGACGACGCCGATCAGGCGGCCGCGGTAGATGACCACACCGCAATTGTAAAGATGACCTTGGTGGCGCAACGGGGCCCCGACGACGAACACCGGAAACAGCTTGCGGCTTACCGAAATCAGCCGGTCTACTTGGCGCTCGACATCGTCGAGCAGCGCGTCCTGGAGCAGCAGATCGTCGATCGCATAGGCCGACAGGCCGAGCTCCGGAAATACCATCAGGGCAATCCGAGCCCTGTCGCCGCAGGTGAGCAGCCCCAGGACATTCTCGGCGTTCTGCCGCGGGCCGGCGACCGCAACATGCGGGACGCACGCTGCCACGCGCGCGAATTCGTGACGATAGGGGGAAAAGAACGAGGCCAGTCCCGGCTGTGGCGTCGGCGGTGGCTGCGGTTCAGTCATCACTTGCCTCGGTACGCTGCCGGTTAACGCCTCTCAGGATCTCGACCTGCCCGACCTCACCATCGCCCAGACCGTCGCGAGGATGCCGAATGCCGTCAGCCCGCCAAGGACCAGCAGCGCGGTATTGGCCGATCCGATCACGTGGTTGCCGAAATCGCCGACCGCATCGCCGGCGAACAGCAGCATCGGTGCCCATAGGATCGCCGAGGTGACATTCGCGAACCAGAACCAGCCCCGCGGCATCCGCATGATGCCGGCAGCGAGCGGGATGACCGCGCGCACCGGGCCGAAGAAACGGCCGATAAAGACGCTCTTCCCGCCGTGCCTGGCAAAGAACCGAATGCTGTTCGGCAACAGCTCCGGATTGCGCGTAAACGGCCAGATCCGGCCGATCCCGCCGCCATATCGACGGCCGAGCCAGAACGATATGGAATCGCCGAGAACCGCGCCGAGGACAGCCCCCGCGACAACCGGCCAGTAAGGCAGCGAGCCTGCCGACATCAGCGTGCCGGCGAGGATCAGTATCGACGTCCCCGGGAAAAGCAGGCTGAGAAACGCAAACGACTCTCCGAAGGAGGTGACGAACATAACCGGGAACGCCCAGCCTGAATGCGCGGCGATGAAGTCGAGCGTGGGCTTTACGAGAGTTTCCATGCACCCTCTATATAGGAGGTCACCCCCGGTACAAACGACGCTGCGCGAGGTGCGGCTCCCGCAATTGCTTTCGCGGGTTTCGCGGGAGGTAGTATGATCCCGCGTCGGGCGGCGGAGGGGGCGGAGGGTGCTGCAGCGCGGCCGGAGCTACGAGGAGGTGCGTGACGGCTTCCGCTGGGAACTGCCTCAGTGCTTCAATATGGGGGTTGCCGCATGTGACCGGCATGCCGACGGCAGCGGCCGGCTGGCGCTTGTGTACCAGACACCGGAAGGGAGGATCGAGCGCTTTACGTTCGACGAGTTGAAACGCCTCTCGAACAGATGCGCAAATGCCCTTGCCGCGATGGATGTCGGACCCGGCGACCGGGTTGGCGTGTTGCTGCCGCAGCGGCCGGAAACCGCGATTGCGCATCTGGCGATTTTCAAGCTCGGCGCGGTCGCGCTGCCGCTCTTCACGCAATTCGGCCCCGATGCCCTCGCGCACCGCCTGCGCGACAGCGGTGCCAAGGCGCTGATCACAGACAGTGAAAATCTGCCCAAGCTCACCGCCGATCTGCCCGAACTTGCGACGGTTCTCGTCGTGGACGGCGACGGCGGCGGCAACCGGCTGTTTTGGCCGAGCCTGGAGCGGGCGGCCCCGTCCTTCCGCCCGGCAGTGACCGGCATCAACGATCCGGCCCTTCTCATTTATACCTCGGGGACGACCGGCCGGCCCAAAGGCGCGCTGCATGCCGCGCGTGTGCTCCTCGGGCATCTGCCGGGGGTCCAACTGCCGCACGACTTCTTTCCCGCGCCCGGGGATTGCTATTGGACCCCGGCCGATTGGGCGTGGATCGGCGGCCTGCTCGACGTGCTGTTGCCGAGCCTTTATTTCGGCGTCCCGGTGCTCGCGCACCGCGCTCGCAAATTCGACCCGGAAGAAGCTTTCGCGCTGATGGCGCGGCACGGCGTCAGAAACGCCTTTCTGCCGCCGACCGCGCTGAAGATGATGCGGCAGGCGCCGGCTGCACGCCACCGCTTCGCTCACCGGCTCCGCTCAGTGGCGAGCGGCGGCGAAGCGCTCGGCGAGGACATCCTCGATTGGGGCCGCCACACTTTCGGTATCGCGATCAACGAGTTTTACGGGCAGACCGAAGCTAATCTTCTAGTCGGCAATTGCGCGTCGCTGTTTCCGATCCGACCGGGATCGATGGGCCGCGCGATCCCGGGCCACCGGGTCGAGGTCGTGTCGTCCGACGGGCGGCCGCTGCCCGCCGGTCAAAGCGGGATCATCGCCGTCCGCCGCCCCGATCCCGTCATGTTTGTCGGCTACTGGAACAACGCCGCGGCGACCCGCGCGAAATTCGCCGCAGACTGGTGTCTGACCGGCGATGTGGCGGTCAGGGATGAGGACGGGTACATCTGGTACAAGGGCCGCGAGGACGATTTGATCTCGAGTGGCGGCTACCGCATTGGACCGGGCGATATCGAGGACTGCCTGACCAAACACCCCGCCGTGCTGATGGCGGCCGTCGTGGGCGCGCCCGACCCGGTCCGCGGCGAGATCGTCAAGGCCTTCGTCGTGGCGAAACCAGGGGTCCGAACGGATCGCGCATTGGGCAATCAGATCCGCGATTTTGTCGGCCGTCGGCTGGCGCACTATCAGGCGCCCCGCGAGATCGTCTTCGTCCCGTCATTGCCGATGACCACGACCGGCAAGATCATGCGGCGCGAGCTTCGCGCTTCAACCGGTATTGCCCCGCTCGGGGATCCCGAACGCGGAGAATAGAATAAACCCGGTACCTGGGTGGGGGTGTGGTAAAAAATTTCGCGGAGTCTGCCGATGGCCACTCTCGAGACACAGCAAAAGGCCGAGCGTATCGTCGACCTGTTCCGCAGTCGTCAGCCTGTCGAAATCTTACCGGCAGAACTGTACCCGGCGAGCCTCGAAGAGGCTTACGCGATCCGGCGGATCTTCCAGGAGATCGAGGTAGCCTCGGGGCGCGGTGCGGTCGCCGGCTATAAGATCGGTCTGACGACGCCCGTCATGCAGCAGCTCTGCGGCGTCAACGAGCCGTGTTACGGCGCGATCTTTGCCGCTGAGGTCCATCATCACCGAGCCGAACTTGCCGCCGGAGACTACCGCCGACTCGGCGTCGAAACCGAGATCGCGCTGCGGCTCGGTGAAGACCTGCCGCAGGCGGACAGGCGTGAGCGCGCGGCAGCGGCAGTAGAAGGGTGTATGGCGGCGATCGAGCTGATCGAGGATCTGGGTCATGACTACAAGCAGCTCGACGCGGCCGCTCTGGTCGCCGGCAATGTCTGGAATGCGGGCGTCGTCCTCGGGATGCCGGTGCGCGAATGGACCGCCCTCGACCTTGCTCGAGCGGCTGCGCGGCTGTCGATCAACGGGCGGACGATCGGCTACGGCACGGGCGGCGATGTCATGGGCCACCCGCTGAACGCGCTGGTCTGGCTCGCCAATAAGCTTGCTGAGGCCGGAACGCCCCTGCGGCGCGGTATGATCGTGATGACGGGCAGCATGGTCCCGATAAAGTATCCGGTCGCCGGCGACAGAGTACGGGTCGAGATAGACGGATTCGGCGCCGCCGAACTCGCCGTTACATGACACGCCCGGGCCGGCACCCCTCCAATGTTCCGGGTTGTCGTCGCATTGTTGCATTGCGTGCTGGCAACGGTGGCTCCGAACATTCCCGGCCCGTCCGTCAATCGCGCACGACCCGACTTTCTCACGCGTGCACTACCGCTGCGCGCCCTGTTCGTGGTCATCGCGCTGATCTGCCCGGCTGCGGGCTGCGGCCCGGCCGCTCCTATATCACAGCCGGCAAAATCACGATGATGAGCACCCGTATGGAAACCCGGAAGTTCAAGGACGGCGACAAAAGCGCTGCATCGCCACCGGCCTCGACAGCGCCGCGGCGATCATCGGCGCGCTGCCCAATAATGGCGGCAGGGCCGTCCCGGCATTGACAGAGCAATCCTCAAAGAAATGAGCGTGTGAGAATGGCTCACCCGATCGTCTATGGGCCCTCCTTCAGCACTTACGTGTGGAGCGCCCGGCTGGCCCTCGCAGAGAAAGGTGTCACGCACGAGCTTGTCGAGATGCCGGTTGGCGCGCAGCGCGAGGAACCGCATCTGTCGCGGCACCCTTTTGCCAAGGTTCCCGCATTCGAGCACGACGGGTTCGTGTTGTACGAGACGCAGGCGATCATGCGTTATGTCGACGAGCGGTTTGCGGGCACGCCGCTGCAACCCGAAGACGTGCATGAATGGTCCCGGATGAACCAGATCATCGGCATCGTCGACGCCTACGCCTGGCCCAGCATCGCAGGCACGATCCTCTACAACCGCATGCTGGTGCCGCGCTTCCTCGGCGGTGCGCCGGATGAGGCGGCGATTGCGGCCGCTCTGCCGCGCGCCCGGCTGTGCCTTTCCGAGATCGCCCGGCTGATGGAGAACCACCGGTTCCTCACCGGCGATCATATCAGCCTCGCCGACCTGATGGTGATGCCGCTGCTGTACTACTTCGGCGAGGTGCCCGACGGCCGCACGCCGATGGGGGAGCACCCGAAACTGTGCGACTGGGTCCGGCAGATGGCGACCCGGCAGAGCTTTCAGGTGACAAAGCCGTCAGCCGGTTGATTTAGCTTCGCGGGCGGAGATTGCCTCTTCGCGGTCGATAAGCAGCCGCGCGCGCTCGACGACCGGCACGTCGATCATTTTGCCGTCGACAGTGACCGCGCCGACACCCGCGGCCAGTGCCTTGTCGTATGCGGCGACGACGCGGCGGGCGTGGTCGAGTTCCTCCGGACCGGCGCGGAACTCCTGGTTGAGTATCGGGACCTGGCTTGGATGGATGACCGAAGCGCCGATGAAGCCGAGGCGGCGCGAGCGCCGGATCGTCTGTCGGAAGCCGTCGAGGTCATGATACTCGGCAACCGTGCCGATAAAGCCGAGCGGCATAATGCCGGCGGCGCGGGCCGCGAAGACCGCCATCTGCTTGGGCATGAACAGCCCCTCGGCATCGGGCAGAATACCGGCAGACAGCGCGAAATCCTCGGCCCCAAGGTTGAGCGCGCAGAGGCGTGCATGGGCACGGGCGATCTCCGCAATGCGGAAGAACGCCGCCGCGGTCTCGACCATCGCGATAAGCCGGGTCGTTCCTGGCGGCATGCCGCGCTCGGCTTCGACCTCGTCGACGATTTCGGCGATAAGCCGCACATGCTCGGGACTGTCGGTCTTCGGTAAGGCCAGTGCCGACACGCGCGGCCCGACTGCCGCCTCGATGTCGCGCACCGCGAGGCGCAGCGGCCGGTTGATGCGCACCACGACATCGGCGCCGCCGCGCGATACGGCTTGCGCCGCCTCCGGCACGAGGCGGCGCGCCCGCTCCTTCTGGGAGAGTGCCACGCTGTCCTCGAGGTCGAGGATTATGGCGTCCGCGCCGCGTCGCGCCGCGCCATCGACAAAGCGCTCGGCGGTGGCGGGCACGAACAGCAGCGAACGCCATACCGGCAAACGCCCCGGATTCATGAAGTCTCTCCCGCAAGGCGAATGATGCCTTCGCGTGCGAGCCCCCGAATTTCCGCGGCGTCGAGGCCGAGCGAGCCGAGGAGCTCGGCGGTGTGCTCGCCCAAATTCGGGGCCGGACGGCGCAGCCGGCCCGGCGTTTGCGACAGGCGAGGTATTACGTTGTGCATCGGCAGACGCTCCATCTCCTCGTCCGGGAGGTCGACGAGGATCTCGCGGGCGGCCACATGCGGATCGGCCATGAACTGGTCGATGTCGTAGACCGGCGCGGCGGTGACCTCGGCGCGCTCGAAGACCTCCATGTTTTCGGCCAATGTGCGGGCGCCGATGAAAGCGACAATCGGCGCCTCGCACGCCTCGGCGTTCCTGACCCGGTCGGAATTCGTGCGAAAGCGCGGGTCGGTGATCATGTCCTCGCGGCTGATCGCGCGGAAGAGCCGCTCGGCCATCGCCTGGATCGATGCGGAAATGCCGATGTAACGCCCGTCCCTCGTGCGAAACACATTGCGCGGCGAGGTCGTCTCGGAGCGGCTGCCGGTGCGT
>JAFMSA010000823.1 GCA_017353855.1 Alphaproteobacteria bacterium | reverse complement strand
CCCGGACCGCGAGGAACTTGCGGACCTCCTCCTGATCGCGGCAACCGAGATGACAACGAGGGAGGATATGAGCGCGCTTGAACAAGGGCTGCGGGAGGTGGCGTCGTGAACGACGGGAGCAGCGCAGTGAGGATTCACCCGGCCGGAGCCAATCCATCGACGATCGACACGGCGACCGGAAACCGCGGACTGCAGATCGAGGAGAAGCTGATCTTCGAGCAGGATTCGCCGGGACAGTGCGGCGTCGACCTCCCTGAGCCGCCGGACTTGCGCAGCCGGCTCGGCGGTCTCGAACGGCAAGGCCGGATCGGTCTGCCTGGCCTCAGCGAACCGCAGGTGGTGCGCCATTTTACCCGGCTGTCGCAAAAGAATTACGCAATCGATACCGGGCTCTACCCGCTCGGCTCCTGCACGATGAAACACAACCCGCGCCTCAACGAAAAGTTGGCGCGCCTGCCTGGTCTGGCGGACATCCATCCGCTTCAGCCGTTGTCGACCGTTCCGGGTGCGCTCGAGCTGATCGATACAGTGGCCCATTGGCTTAAGACATTGACCGGGATGCCCGCCGTGGCGCTGAGCCCCGCGGCAGGTGCGCAGGGCGAGCTGTGCGGCATCATGTCGATTCGCTCGGCACTTGAGGCGCGCGGCGATCGGCGAAGCCGGGTTCTCGTTCCCGAATCGGCGCACGGCACGAACCCGGCGACCGCCGCTGCTTGCGGCTACGCCGTGGATCATGTCCCCGCCGATGCCACCGGACGGGTCAATCGCGGCGCGCTCGAGGCAAAGCTCGGTCCAGACGTCGCCGCGCTGATGCTGACCAACCCCAACACTTGCGGGCTGTTCGAGACCGAAATCATCGAGATTGCGGCAGCCGTGCATGCGGCGGGTGCCTTTTTTTATTGTGACGGTGCGAACTTCAATGCGATCGTCGGCCGTGTGCGGCCGGCCGATCTCGGCATCGATTGCATGCATCTCAATTTGCACAAGACCTTTTCGACGCCGCATGGCGGAGGCGGACCGGGTAGCGGCCCGGTGGTGCTGAGTGCCGCTCTCGCCCCCTTTGCGCCGCTGCCGTGGATCGTGCGTGGCGCTAACGGGCTCGAACTGCGCGAGCATCCGGACGGCGTGGCTCGGTGCTCCTTCGGGCGGCTGAAGAGCTACCATGGCCAGATGGGGATGTTCGTGCGGGCGCTCGCATACATGATGAGCCACGGCGCGGACGGGCTGCGACAGGCGGCCGAAGACGCGGTACTCAACGCCAATTACCTGCGCATTCGTCTGGAACGCGAGCTCAGCCTTTCGTTTCCGGGCCCCTGTATGCACGAAATTCTGTTCGATGATCGGTTTCTCAAGGATACCGGGGTGACTACTCTCGATTTCGCCAAAGCGCTGATCGACGAGGGATACCATCCCATGACGATGTATTTTCCCCTCGTCGTGCACGGAGCCATGCTGCTCGAGCCGACCGAGAGCGAGGCCAAGTCATCCCTCGACCAGTTTGTCGAGGCAATGAAGGCGCTGAGCGAGGCGGTGCGTTCGGGCGAGGTCTCCCGCTTCCGTGCGGCTCCGGTCGCCACGCCACGGCGGCGCCTCGACGAAACTGCGGCAGCGCGCAGGCCGGTCCTGCGGTGGCGGCCCGGCGAAGACCGGCAGGCGGCGGAGTAGGGCAGGATGACGTCCCCCCGGATGCGCCTGAGCGTCGCCGAGGCGCGCGAACTCGGCGAATGCGCGCTGCGCGGCATTGGCTATGACGCCGAAGAAGCCCGGATCCTCGCCGATCACGTAATCGATGCTGCGCTTTGCGGTTACGAATATTCGGGATTGGCGAAGATTCTGAACATCCCCGAACATCGGCGTTTCAAGCGGCCCCGCACGCCGATCAGCGTCGTTCGGGAGACCGACGTCTCAACGCTGTACGATGGCGGCAACAATGTCGGCATGCTCGCGATGTACCATGCGACACGTGCGGCGATCGACAAGGCGGTCCGTCGCGGCGTCGCGATCGTCGGCGTAACCAATAGTTGGATGAGCGGCCGCAGCGCATACTATGTCGAGATGATCGCCAAGGCCGAACTCGTCGGCCTTCACACCGCCGCCTCGGCGCGCAGCGTCGCTCCGTTTGGTGGCGCGCGGCCGGCGCTCGGCACTAACCCGATCGCTTTCGGGATGCCG
>JAFMSA010000822.1 GCA_017353855.1 Alphaproteobacteria bacterium | reverse complement strand
GGGTTGACGGTGCGGCTGCCGGCGGCGACCCGCAATCTCCTGCTCGGCTGATCGGCGTCAGCGATGGTCGGCGGTCCATCTTTGTTCTCGCGTCTCGTCCAAGCGTCGGGCGAGATCTGGCACGCCTACACCCGACACGATTTCGTGCTTCAGCTCGCAAACGGCGATCTGCCTGAGCCCTGTTTCCGGCGCTATCTGGTGCAGGATTACCTTTTCCTGATCCATTTCGCGCGAACCTGGGGGCTGGCGATCTGCAAATCCGATACGATCGCCGAGATGCGCCGCGCACAGCGCCAAGTCGCGGCGACGCTCGATGTCGAAATCGCGCTCCACATCGAATATTGCCGCGGCTGGGGCTTGTCGGAAGCTGCAATGGCCGCGGAGCCTGAGGCGCTGGAGACAATCGCCTACACTCGGTATGTGCTCGACCGGGGCATTTGCGGCGACCGGCTGGACCTCGAGGTGGCGCTGGCGCCGTGTATTATCGGGTATGCCGTGATCGCAGCGGAACGGATGGGCCATTCGCACACCCGGCTCGCGGGCAACCGTTATCGCGAATGGCTCGAAATGTATTCCGGCGCCGAATATCAGAGCCTCGCGCGGGAAGCAGAAGCTGCGCTCGACGAGCAGTTTGCCCGACGCGGTGGGGAAGGGCGGGTTGCCGCGCTCGCCGCCAATTTTGCGACCGCGGCGCGGCTTGAGGCGGATTTTTGGCGGATGGGGCTCGAGGCGTCCCGATGAGCCCGGACGATCTCGATCTGCCGGGTTGCCCGGCCGACCACCGCGTAGTGGTCGCGATGTCGGGTGGGGTTGATTCCTCGGTGACGGCGGCCTTGCTGGTCGAGCGCGGCTTCGAGGTGGTCGGCATCACGTTGCAGCTCTACGACTATGGGAGAGCCGCCGGACGCAAGGGCGCGTGCTGCGCCGGTCAGGACATCTACGATGCGACGCGGGTCGCCGAGAGCCTGGGCATCCCGCATTATGTGCTCGACTATGAGCGGCGCTTTCACGCCGAGGTGATCGAAGACTTCGTCGATGGCTATGCCCGGGGCGAGACCCCCGTGCCCTGCATTCGCTGCAACCAACGGGTCAAATTTCGCGACCTGTTGGAAGCCGCGCAAGATCTCGGCGCCTCGGCGCTGGCCACCGGCCACTACGCGCGCCGAATCAGGGGGCCGGATGGGCCGGAGCTGCACCGAGCGCGCGATACGGGGCGCGACCAGAGCTATTTTCTGTTTGCGACGACGCGGGCCGAGCTCGATTTCGTGCGCTTTCCCTTGGGCGGTCTCGGCAAGGACGACACCCGCGGAGAGGCCCGCCGCCTCGGCCTTCCCGTTGCCGGCAAGGCGGATAGCCAGGACATTTGCTTTGTCCCCGACGGATCCTATGCGCGGCTCGTCGAGCGCCTGCGGCCGACGGCCGGTGAGCCGGGCGAGATCGTCGACCGGACCGGACGTGTCCTCGGCCGGCACAATGGCATCGCGCATTTCACGGTCGGTCAGCGCAAGGGGCTCGGAATTGCCGCTGGCGAGCCGCTATTCGTGCTCGGAATCGATCCACAGCAGCGGCGCGTCATCGTCGGTCCGCGCGCTGCATTGGCCGAAACCCGGCTCACCATCGGTGAGCTCAACTGGCTCGGTCCGCCGGCCCGCGGGGCAGTGCGGGTCGCGGCAAAACTCCGCTCGGCACAGCCGCCGGTTCCAGCGAGGCTCTACTTTCAGGATGACACCGGAGAAGCCGACCTCGTCCTCGATACCCCAGCGGGGCCGGTGGCGCCGGGGCAGGCGGCCGTGCTCTATGACGGCGATCGGGTGCTCGGTGGCGGCTGGATCCGCCGTCCCGCCTTGACCGGCCCTCGACCATCTCCTATATCCGAGCCCCTCGCGGCGGGATAGCTCAGCTGGTTAGAGCAGGGGAATCATAATCCCAAGGTCGGGGGTTCAAATCCCTCTCCCGCTACTAGTCGCCAGCGGTCGCACACGTCCGAAAATCTGAAGCGAATCCAAGGGCATGTGCACCGCTGGGTGCGACCTCATCTGCGCGTTCGTGTTTGTTCTCACCTGTTCACGTCTGTTCCGCCGGCGATCTTCCCTGCTGTTTCCCCAGCCTCACCCCGGACCGGGTAACAGGTCGGGGTAACGAAGCGAAGCGATGGGATGGGCTGCAGCCGACCG
>JAFMSA010000235.1 GCA_017353855.1 Alphaproteobacteria bacterium | reverse complement strand
GTCGAGGCCGCCGGCTTCGACGAAGTGATCCTCTACTTCAATGTCGGATTGAAGCCACACCCGCAGGTGAAGGACGAGATGGCGCGCTTCATGGTGGAGGTCGCGCCTGCTTTTGGCTAGGCGATCTTCTCGATCGTCGGCGCGTCGCCCGCGAGTGTGGTGCGGCGGACGTCGCGGATCTCGGTGCGATCGAACCGGCGGGCGCGGTGCATCGTGCAGCGGTTGTCCCACATCACGAGGTCGTGGGGTCTCCAGGAATGCGAATAGACGAATTCGCGCTGGGTTGCGTGCTCGATCAGGTCGCGCAGGAACATGCGTGCTTCGGGGATCGTCCAGCCGACAATCGCACCGGCATGTGAGGCCAGGAACAGCGACTTGCGTCCGGTCGCCGGATGCGTGCGCACGAGCCGCTGCCGCACCGGCCGGAACGCCGTTATTTCCTCCGGTGTCAGATCGGTGAACCCGATCGCCTCGCGCGAATAGATGAGCGAATGCTCGCAGACCAGATCCTCGACCTCTGCCTTCGTGCGGCGGTCGAGCGCATCGTAAGCGGCCCGCATATCGGCGAATTCGGTGTTGGCCCCCCAGGAAGGCAGGACGCGTCCGGAGAGCAGCGAATATTTCGCGGGGATCGGTCGGAAAGAGCTGTCGGAGTGCCACAGCCGATCGCCGAGCTTGAAGAACCACACCCGGTCCTCGTCCGACATGATCTTGCCGTGCTTGTCGAGATTAGAGAAATCGGCGATCCCCGGAGCGAGCCGGCTATCCTCGCGCCGTCGTATGTGCCCCGGCGTGTTGTAGCTCTCGAGCTCGCCAAAATGACGCGTGAACGCAATCTGCTGCGCGTCCGAGATGTCCTGGTCGCGGAATATCAGGACGGCATATTCGTCCATTCCCGCCTCGATCGCAGCAACCTCCTCCGGGTCGAGCGGCTTGCGGCAATCGATGCCCCCTACTTCTCCGACGAAGACGGAGTGGAGCTGGTGGATCGATAAGGGCATCCGATCACTCCCCTGTGAGCTGGGCGCGCAGCCCGGTCAGGATTTCGAGCTGTTGCTCCGGCTCACCGGCAAAGCGCACGATGATGTGGCTCGCGCCCGCTGCGGCAAAGCCCGCAAGATACTCTGCCGCGCCGGCGGCCGCGCCGCCGTAGCAGGCCTGCCGCTTGCGCATCACGGCGGCCGGCTGGCCGTAGTATTTCTCGAGAAACGCATCGATCCGCCGGTTCGCGCGGGTGCCGTCCTCGTCGATGGCGAGGGTCACATAGATTGCCGCGACGAACCGGGTGGCGTCGCGCCCGGTTTCGCGGAGGATCTCCTTTACCTCCGCCCATTGCCGGCTCCAGCGGGCAAGATCCGCCTCGTTTGCGAACCAGCCGTCGAAATGGCGCGCGGCCCGTTCGAGTGCGGGACGGACCGAGCCGGCCATCCAGATCGGCGGTCCTCCTGCCCGATACGGCGTCGGGCCAAGCACGCCGTCTTTGACCGGCCAGCGTCCCTGCCAATCGACCGGCTGTCCGGTCCAGAGTGCCCGGGCGAGCCGCAGGCCTTCCATCATGCAGCCGACCCGGCCTTCGAACGGCACTCCCGCGGCCGCGAATTCGGCTCTAATGTTGGGGACGTCGCTGGCGATGCCGGCACCGAGAACGAGTCGTCCTTCGCTGATCTGATCGAGCGTGGCGAGCTGATGCGCGAGCACCACCGGATTGCGTAGCGCCGGCAAAAACACCGCGGTCCCGAGCGTCACCCTTTTTGTGCGGGCGGCCGCAGCAGCCAGCAGGGTCAGCGGGTCGTGCCGCGGCCGGGCGAGGAGTGAATCTCCAACCCACACCGATTGAAAACCGAGCTTTTCTGCACGCACGGCAAGATCGAGCAGCGGGGCCGCTTCGGGCCGGCCCTCCATGACCCGTTCGCGGGTCGGCAGCAGGTATCCAATTTGCGTCGCCATCGGCGGTCTTCCTCCGGTGCTGGTGAGGATACCTCCTTGCTACCATTTATGCGGCCCGTGCTCCATCCTGGGCGCGAGGGAGGCGTGAAGGGCGTTTCGCGCGGGAGCGCGCAACCTTTGGAAAGTTAGCACGCACTCCCGGTAGCAGGGACCTGAAGCAGGGAAAGAGCCTCATCAGAGTCAAGACCGCCAGGTGTTGTTTGAAATCCGGGTTGCCGGTCGGGACGAATAGGTCGCTGCGCAAAACCAAAACCGCTGAGAGACCATCCGGCGGTTCCTTAATACAACATAAAGTGTGCGGCGGTCAGCCTCGCGCTGCCATTCGGCGAGCCTCGCGCGATCGATGAGCGGAACATGATAGCGACGGGCCACAGCGTCGGCCCGGGGCTGCGCAGCGGCGATGCCCTCGGAAGACATCTCGGGGGCACGACCAGTGGCGCCCGAGACGTCCTTAAAGCCGGCGAGATGCCAAGCCATCGTGCCGTCCCTCAGCGAGACGACACGGGCCGGTACGCCGCGAGGCCCGTCGAGGGTCAGAGGAACCGGCTCCGGTCGCGACACCGCAAACCGTCCGGCGGAGCGCAGCCTGCCGGCGCGGCGCCCGACCGGGATGCGTCTTCCGGCGGCTCTCACTCCGGCCCGAGCCCCAGGAGTCGGCGAGCGAGGACGAGATGGGGCCTGTCGACCATCTTTCCGTCGAGGGCGACGGTCCCGGCCTGCGGGTTCCCGGCGAAGAGAGCCACCACCTTGCGCGCCCAGGCGAGTTCTTCTTCGCTTGCCGAAAAGGCATTGTTGATGACCGGGATTTGTGCCGGGTGAATCGCCATTTTGGCGGTGAAGCCGGAACGCTTGGCAGCCGCGCACTCCGCCGCGAGCCCGGCCTCGTCCCTGAAATCGGTGTATATCGTATCGATCGGCATCACGCCGGCCGCCGCGGCACCCAGCAGGCAGAGTGACCGCGCGAACCGGTAGGCATCGTCATAGACCCCGTCGAGCCGGCGGTTATTGCCGCCGAGACAGGCGGCGAGATCCTCGGCGCCCCAGGTAATGCCCTCGAGGCGTTCCGATATCCCCGCGTAGCCGCCGAGCGTGAACATCGCGGCGGGAGTTTCG
The DNA here is from genome assembly GCA_017353855.1 of Alphaproteobacteria bacterium. Taxonomy (GTDB): domain Bacteria; phylum Pseudomonadota; class Alphaproteobacteria; order ATCC43930; family CGMCC-115725; genus AP-15. The sequence continues at coordinate 3,685 of JAFMSA010000235.1, read as the reverse complement.
GTCGCTATCGCGATCACCCGGACCGTAGCGAGCGGCAGCGCGGCGGCCGTCTCAAACGCGCAAAGGTAGTGATCGAGTGTGGAGAGATCGGCGGGCACGCATTTGGGAAGGAGAACCCCATCCGGGTTTCCGGGCACCACTGCGGCGAGATCGTCGAGCGCTGCGCCGCTTGACAGCGGGTTGATGCGAACATAGCGGCGCAACCCGGCGGATAGCGTTGAGGCGAGAAAATCGTGGGCCCGGCCACGCGCAAGCGCGCGGTTGGCCGGGACGACTGAATCCTCAAGATCGAGTATCAAAGCGTCGGCTCCGGACTGCTGCGCGCGCGAAAGCTTGCGCTCGCTGTCGGCCGGAACAAAAAGCAGCGAACGCATTCACGCCTCCGTCTCTCGGCATTTCATCAACCCGGCGCGCCGGCATATTGCCACCACTTCGCCGCGTTGATTGATCCCCTGATGCTCGAACTCGACGATCCCGGCGTTCCTGCGCGACTGGCTGCGTCTTTTCGATCGCACGATGGTCCGCGCGCGCAACGTGTCACCGTGGAAAACCGGCTTAGGGAAGCGAACCTCGCTCATGCCCAGATTGGCCACCGTGGTTCCGAGCGTCGTCTCGCCGACGCTGATGCCGATCACCAGACCCAGCGTGAACAGGCTATTTACCAGTCGCTGTCCGAACTCCGTCTGTTTTGCGAATTCCTCATCGAGATGCAGCGGTTGCGGGTTCATCGTCAGCGTGCTGAACAGCACGTTGTCCATTTCGGTGACGGTGCGGCTGATCGCATGCTCGAAGACCTGCCCCTCCCGAAACTCCTCGAAATAACGTCCGGCCATCGGTCTTCTCCTTGCTTGCCTTGCCGTCTACCGCGCCGCGAGATCGCGCTCACGGCGGGAAATCCGGGGCCGGGCCCGAATCTGCTCGACCTGGATCACGGAAATACATAGCATGGGCCACGCCGAAAGAGGATCGAGGGGGTGCGCTCCAGCCGCGGCCCGGGGCGCTTGGACAGGGCGAGAACGGGTCCGGAATGGAGATTAACCGGCTAATTGCTGAACACGGCGTCTATTTTTACCTGACCGCTTTCATCTGGACGTTTCTCGAAGGCGAGACGTTTGTGCTGTTCGCCGCGTTCGCCGCAGCACAAGGCTTGCTCAATCCAGTCCTGCTGTTGGCGGTGACGCTGCTCGGCAGCTTTTCCGGAGATCAGACCTATTTCTGGATCGGACGCTCCTTCGGGCTGCGTTTGTTGAACCGGTTTCCCCGCTGGCGATACGGTGTCGCGTCGGCGTTGTATTGGCTGGAGCGTTACAACACTGGTTTTATTCTGTCCTTTCGCTTTATCTATGGCGTGCGGAACTTTTCCTCGTTTGCCATGGGCATGAGCGCCGTCTGTTGGAAGCGGTTTCTGACATTGAACTTTCTGGCTGCGTGTATTTGGGCGGGGGGCTTTGTTGCGGTCGGTTATTTCCTCGGCCACGCGTTCCGTAGGGTGCTCGGTGATCTGGTGCGCTCTTTCAGCCTCGTCATGCTCGCGGTCTTCATAGTGTTCGCGCTCGCCGTCTGGCTGGTCCACCGGATACAGAAGCGACGTCAACTGCGGGTCCCGTCGGCGGCGTCAAGATCGTTATCCCAGCGCCTTGAGTTCGGCGCGTCTTCCGATTAGCCGAGGATAGCCACGGGGCTGCCGACGGCGAGCCCCAGAGCACCGTCCGCCCGTCCGGCATTGACGGCAATCTCGGCCAGCCCGTTCGAGTTTTCGTACCAGAAGGCCACTCCCGGCGGCACATCGGAAAAGGTCCGGGCACGGGTTAAAACGCGCCCGGCTGCCGACAACCGGGTTCCATCGGCCAGCAGCGCGGCCCGTAATCCGGTCATCGCATTGCCATACCGATCTACGTAAACGATTTCCGGCAAATCGTCCGGCCAATCCGCGCGGCGGCCGAACTCGCCCGGTCGCGGCGGCTCGCGCGGCAGAATGCCGCGAGCGAGCTGACCGCCGACTGGAGCGAAGAGATCGCGCCCGTGAAAGCTAGCCGACAGTCTGTCGGGACGCCACGGGATATCCCAGGTCCGAACGCTGTCGGCGCGCCGCGCTACCAGCTCGAACAGCCCGTTGTCGGGTCCGACGTGCCAACGGCCGTCCGCGTCGACGATGACCGCTCCGCGTGCACTGCCGACACCGGGGTCGACGACCGCTACGAGCACGGTTCCCGGTGGGAACCAGGCGCCGTAGGCGGCGAGAAGATAGGCGGCAGGCTTCGGCTTACCGGGAGGCGCATCGGCAAAAAGATCGACGACCGGAATTCCGGGCGCTGTGCGATACAGCACCGCCTTAACCTGGCCGGTATAAGGCCCCTCCAAACCAAAATCACTGAACAGCACGATCATTGGAGCCATAAACCTTCGGGCGAAGAGTGTCGTCTTCGGGCGACAACGGAAAGCCCCCCGTTCTGCAATGGTCCCGTCATACCGTAATATAATATAGGAGAGCCGGGGGGTGGGTATCCTGGTCCGGCGCGCGCCAGGCAGAAGCTGTCGGACGGGAGTTTCGTTAGGCCTGCTCGGAGCCGTTAGCCGCAAAACTCGCACGTCCGAAGGCTTGATCGCGTATCACGTTGGAGGCATGAGGTGCGCGGCGTGGCGACGACGGCAAGCGGGCACGGTTCGCGAGCGCTGGATCCTCCGGCTTGCGCCGCTTGCGAATGACGGGTTCTGGACGCCGAACGTCCGCAGACGATGCTACGGGCTGGTGCCCGGCGATGCCGTCGAGGGGGGACGCTCGCAGTCCCGTCGGCTGCGCACCATCCCTAGTAGCATCTATCTTGCTACAATACAATATATCAATCTCCCTCAGGCTTTAAGCTTAGAGGAAGTCCCGGGTCCATGGGCCACAAGTCGTAGCTTGTTATTTATTTTTAGATAGAAGGTCTCCCGGGCGAGGCCAATCTTGGGTTGGATATCGGACCTTGACCCCGAGAAAAGATTAGCACGTACTGTACTTAAGATATCAGCAAGACGGAGTGTTGTTGCGCTTGAAATTGATCGCCGAAAAGGTATTCTGGAATTGTCGCTGTTATCGGTTTGGGGGAATTGTGATGAAGAAGCTGCTTTCGGCTGGAGCGGTCTGTGCTGCCCTGTCAGTCGGTGGCGCCTCGGCTGCTGACCGTAACTGCTACTCGGCGGCGGATGTCGAAGCGGAGCAGGCGATATTGTTTGAGACAGATCTGATGGTGGTCAGCTCGTCTTGTCGGGATAACGTTTATGGCGAGTTCCGATTGCGCAACAAGAATGCGATGCTTCACTATCAGAACGCGATGATTAACCATTTTCGCCGGGTCGGGGCTCGGAACCCGAAAAGCGCGTTCGATGCCTGGCAGACCGGCCTGGCCAATGAGGCGGCACGCAAGCAGGCCGTCATTCCGACCGTCCAGGTCTGTCAGCAGGCGGCCAATCTGCTTACCCTTGCCAGGAGCCTCGATGCGAAAGGGCTCCATGATTATGCGGTCGCGCACACGGTGAACGACACGCATCCCAAGTGTAAGAGGTAATAAAACCGGCGCCGCGCCTGGACTAAAACTCGACCGCGAGGGGAGGACCCGCGCGGCCGATCCAGGCAGTCGTTTTCTTCCCGATTGGGAAGGCAGTCGTTTTCTTCCCGATTGGGAAGAAGGAGCGCCACGCCGGT
>JAFMSA010000821.1 GCA_017353855.1 Alphaproteobacteria bacterium | reverse complement strand
ACCGGCGCCGCCTCGCATCGGGGCCTCTCCGAATTCGGCGCAGAAGTGATCCGTGCCTGTCACCGGCTCGGCTTCGTTTGCGACGTCGCGCACGCAACCGAGGACATGGCAAAGCAGGCGGTCAAGGTCGCGACCAAGCCCTTGCTGCTCTCTCATACGGCGATGTTGGGGTCGCGGGCGATGGGCCCGACCCAGCTCGCCGGCCGTCAGATCAGCGCGGATCACGCGCGGGCGATTGCCTACACCGGGGGTTCGGTCGGGATCTGGCATTTCTTTCCGAGCCTCGACAGATACGTCGACGGCCTCAAGGAGATGGCCGAGATCGTCGGCGTCGAACACGTCAGCATCGGCACCGATCAGTTTGACTCGCGGGGTTGCGTCGAAGATTACACGCGATGGGTCCATCTCCTCGCGGCAATGCTGCGTGGCGGCTTCACCCGCGAGGAGGTCGGCAAGATCGCTGGCGGCAACTACATGCGCATCTTCCGCGCTGCGGTCGGCTGACGTTCCCGGGACGGGCGCCTCGCGCGATCGCCCGGGCGCCGTAGTCTCGTCTCCCTATTTGGAGATCCAAAACGTGGATCGAGGGCGGCCCGGGACCGTTACCGGCGAAGAAAGCGCCCGGCTGTTCGTGAAGACGCGGCAACTCCGGGGTCAAGCCCGCCGCCGCCCGAGCGCACTCGGGCGGCCTCGGCACCATAGCTGGCCCGCGCGGCACGCCTGTCTGAGCGTGTTGTGTCGCGCGCCCTTTGCGCAATGTCTTCCCGGTACCTCTCAGGCCGAGAGTCTTCGGACTGTGCGCTGTTCATTCTGCTGGTCGCTGCAGGACGACGCCTGCGAACGCAGCTTTCCTGGTTTCCGCCTGGCCTGATATGTGCCGGCATCGCTCTATTCCCGCTGACGGGCGTGTTGACCGAGCCCGCGATTAATGGGCCGCATCCGTTGCGCTTCTGCCTAGAGATGCCTTCTGAGCAGGCCGACGCGCTGGGCCTTTGGATGGTGTTTCTTCTATCGTCTGCTTACAGTCCGCTGCGATTACAGCGCCGCATTTCTGCAGTGGTGCACTCTGGTGCGCGGGGTACATGCTTGCTGAGGCGTCGCTGGAATAGACTTTGCTGCGCTCGCGCCCTAAGAGAGGGGTGGCCCGCGCGTTGATTGTCGGGAGCCCTTCGCTATCAGCGTAGGGCTGTTCCGTGTTACTGTCGTGATGGCGCCGGGGCAGTTAGAGCCTCTTCTGCCAGTCTTGCTGACCGGCGCAGGTATGGTGTCTGCCGGGGGGTGGTCGCGCAACGCGTCATGAGCATGTGGAAGTGGTCAGGCGGATGCCGCTGCCGTATCTATCGCCGCTGTACGGCGAACACCGCGTCTGGCGCAGCGGCTGCCGGTCCGATCGTAAATGCAAGCGAGGAGTGAATGTGCAATCTGGCAGCATTGCTCACGCGGCATTCCGGGTAGCGATGGCGTTTGTTGCCGGGCCGCTCGCTGCCGATTTGATTGGGGTCAACTGACCCTGACGGCCGGATCGTCGGGACCAGGAGCAAGCAATTGGCGCAAATAGGTTTAGGGCCATCCGCAGTACCCGTCGCTCAACCCGGTCAGCCAAGAGATGGAGTCGCCTGGGACGTCGTTCGGTCTTTTTGGGACCGCCCTTGTCTCGTGTCGTGTACTGCAAGAGGCCAGACGGAGCCGTTCGATCACCTCGTTCACGAACGGCTATATCAGAATGGGGCATCCCGGTTCGGCGATGACCCGCGCGCTTACAACCGAACCGGCACTGCTGCGCCGCCGCGGAATATACAACGTCGGCACCGTTGCTCCGTAGTGCCGGACACGTGCTCCCGGCCTATTCGTTCAACGAATTCTCTGACCGCTGCCGCATAGCTGGTTGACGAAGGCCGGGTCGGCCGGATTCGCCGGTACGCGCGGCGTCGTCGGAGTTCCGGCTGGCGAAACCGTCGCAACCGACCGGGCGAGTTAGCGCGATCTGCCACTCACTGCAGCGGACTGCCGCGCGATAGCCGGTGCATGTCGGTGCCTGTCTCGATGCCGGCGAGATGCTCGCTACGCTGAGCCACCTCGAAGCCGGCGAGCCAATGGTAGTACGTGACCTAGTTGAGCCGTAGCTCCGTTCTCGACCGGGTGAGCGGGAAGCGTCGAGGGCGATTTTGTAAGGCCGCTT
>JAFMSA010000234.1 GCA_017353855.1 Alphaproteobacteria bacterium | reverse complement strand
GAACGAACCGTCGAGGACACCTGGAAACGCATCGGCGCACTCCTGCAAGCCTTCACTTCACAGGAATGCGCCAATTACCTCAAAAATGCCGGATATGCTTCAAGGTGATTGGATCAGACTCCTAGAGGACGGTCGAGGCATGGTCAGTCCTCGCGCGCCCAGAGCAGATCGGATCGACCGGTGATGGTGGTGAGCGGTACTTGCTCGCGGCGAGACCACGACGAGTTCGCCGCCATGGAACGCAAGAGCCGTACGGCGCAAAGTAGAATCGATACGCTGGCGCTGGCGCGTTCCAGAGCGGTTTGGCGCGGGATGGAACACGCTCGTCAGCGCGACGAAGACGTCGCGGCGGCGGGGATCACGAAGGCACGGATCAAATTTGCAGGATTTTGCCAGGTTCAACCCCGCGTGCCGGGATCACGTTCACGTTATAGATTGGATAGAATTGGTCTACGGTTCATCCCCGCGCGCGCGGGGATCACATCTATCAGGCAGGCCGGGCTGGTGCGCGATGGCCGGCCGCCTTCATGCCGGCTGTCGGCACGTGACGCTCGTGGTGCAGGCGCTCGATAGCGAAGTTTTCGGTCCCGGTGGCAGCCTGGGCAATTAAGCCACCAACGCGAGCAAGGCTCGTCCGAAGGGATTTCGCCCGGCTGATCGCTCGCGCCCCTCGACCACCGACCACCCCACCATCGATCATCGCTGGGACGGGCGTGACGATCGCGAGCGAGCATCTGCCGTGCGCAAAAAAGCTCCGCTACCGTTTGATCTTCCGCTCGTTATCAGAGAGCCGATTTATTTCGCCTGTGCGCGGCGCGCGACCTGATCGAGAAACTCCTCTAGCGCGGCGATACACGTTCGATCGCGGTAGATCGCGCGCTTGCCGGTGGCGATCATGCGTTTGAGCTCCGCCCGCCGGGCAGGGTCCCGGGCGAGATCGACTGCCAATTCCGCGTATTGCTCAATCGATTCGCAGACGGTAGCGGTCATTCCCATCATGTCGAGCATCGCGGCGCTGTGGCGGCCGCGCATCAAGTCTCCGCGCAGAGTTACGATCGGCAGATCATAGACCAATGCTTCGAGCGTCGAGTTGCAGCCCGACCAGCCGATGCTATCGAGAAACACGTCCGACAGGCCGGTTGCGGCGAGAAAGCGCTCTTGGTCGAGACGCGGCAGGAACAGGCAGTAATCCTCCGCGCGCAAACCGAATTGGCCGAAGGCGCGCTCGAGCCGAAGGCGAAACAGATCGGTCACGCCGGGATACTCGATGAACACGAATTGACAATCGCCAGCTTCCCGTGCGATGCGGGGAAAGATGGGATCGTGCCGCGGCAGATATTTAAACAATGACTGGGCGCACCAATAGATACAGGCTGACGACCGCATTCCGAACGCGGCTCTTTCACACGCAAGCACCGGCGGCTCGACAGGCTCGCAATACACAGACAGGTTGGGAAGCCTGATCAGATTCTCGCAATAATGCTGCTGCGCGTCGGACGGCTCCATAAGGTCGCTCGAGAGGAAATAATCGAGGGTCGGAAAGCCGCTGGTTTCCGGATGGCCCCAGGAATTGCATTGCACCGGGGCAAGCCGCTGGGCGGCGAGCTTCGCCGAGATCGGGCTCATCCCGACCTCGGGATAGAGCAGAACCTGCGGCGCATCGGCTGCGATCTCCTGCCGCCAACGATCGATCGACAGCGGTCCCTGCACGAACCGGTCGCAGAGCGAACGCGCGCGTTCCGTTTCCGCGTCGCTCACGGCGTCGGTGTAATAACCGAAGAGGCGGAACCGGCTGCGGTCGAGCTGTCCGAGCCAGCCCTGGATCGGGATGCGCCAATTGGCGTGTCGGCGGAAATAGCCGCTGACGATGCCCACGCGCACGCGCTCATCGGGCGCAGGCGGCGGCGGCATTGCGACGGGCGGGTAGCGATCAGCCATGACGCGGCAGGCGAGCGCCCCGTAGATCGCCTGCAGGTCCCGATCGTTGTGGCCCTGATAGGGCAGGAAGAATGGCTGCCATCTCCCGATGCCGTCGGCAAGCGCAGCGGCGGGCATATCGGCGACCTCTGACGCCAGCGATTTGAGGCGTGCCGCATAGCTCGCCCGCCGCTCGGCAATCTCGGCTTCGTCCGCGTAGAGGACCGGCAACTCCGCCATGCAGAGCGCGAACTTGGTTAGAGGATCGTCAGGCTTGAGCGACAGCAGGCGCTTGAGACAGGCAATGCTCTCGCGCCAACGATTGAGGGCATGCAAGACATTGCCGAGATTGCGGTGAGCCTGAGGGCTGTTTGGCCGAAGCCGCACAACCTCGCGGCAGCTCACCTCCGCCTCTGCCGGCCGGCCAAGGGCACACAATGCGTTGCCGAGGTTAATGTGAGCCTCAGGGTTATTTGGTCGAAGCCGCAGAGCATTGCGGTAGCTCGCCTCCGCCTCTGCCAGCCGGCCAAGGGCCCACAGTGCATTGCCGAGGTTATTGTGAGCCTCAGGGTAATTTGGTCGAAGCCGCAGAGCATTGCGGTAGCTCGCCTCCCCCTCTGCCGGCCGGCCAAGGGCACACAGTGCATTGCCCAGGTTGTAGTGAGCCTCAGGGTAATTTGGCCGGAGTCGCACAGCCTCGCGGTAGCTCGCCTCCCCCTCTGCCGGCCGACCGAGGGCATTCAGCATAGCGCCCAGGTTGTAGTGAGCCTCAGGGTAATTTGGCCGAAGTCGCACAGCCTCGCGGTAGCTCGCCTCCGCCTCTGCCAGCCGGCCGAGAGTCCACAGCGCAGTGCCGAGGTTATAGTGAGCCTCGGGGTAATTTGGCCGAAGTCGCACAGCCTCGCGGTGGCTCGCCTCCGCCTCTGCCAGCCGGCCGAGGGCTTTCAGCACACCGCCGAGGTTATTGTGAGCCTCCGGGTTATTTGGTCGAAGCCGCACAACCTCGCGGCAACTCACCTCCGCCTCTGCCGGCCGGCCGAGGGCCCACAGCGCAGCGCCTAGGGCATAGTGAGCGTCGGCATGGGCGGGATCGAGGGTCAAAATTTGGCGATACGCTGCCTCAGCTTGGAGCAGCCTTCCGGCCCGATAGTCAGTGAGACCCCGTTGAAATAGATCAATGATAGAAAGGCCTAACTGCATCGCTTCGCCCCCTCTGACCGAGCGCATTTCCTGTCGACGCTGTTGCCGCGATTCAGACCGGAATCTTGAAACTGATGATGGCCTCTATGCGGCGACGTTACCTGCGGCGTCGTTGCGCTCCGCCTTCTCGCGCGCGGTTTGCCTGGGATCATTTGGCCATAGTTTGGTGACGTTGGACCGTCAGTCGTGGGTGAGGGGCGGGGGATGAAATGTTTTTGCAATCGCCAGCTAACTCGTTGATCCCGCTAGGGCTGGAAAGGGCCTGTTTTGCGGCCATCTATTTGTTGGGATTGCGGCATCCACACCCTTCCACTGATGACGAGAGTTCGGTCCCCTTCACCCGCTCCATGACATAGCCGTCGAACGGCAAAGATTTTGCAGTCGGTTTTGTCGTCATATGTTCACTTTTCGAACTCGTTCAGTCGCTGAATGAGAGCCCTCGTGGCGCCCTTCTGCCGACGTACCGACGAATAATACGCGCTCGATCTTTTTCGGGATGCTGATCGACCGGCCAGCATCACCGTTGACGGCTATTGTGGCGTTTGCCGGTACCGGCGCGACCAGCATCGCGCAAAGTCCGGCCAACAAAGTGTGGCGATCAGTCATCACGGTGTCCGACGGCTTCCGCCCCGAATGGACGTCCGCTTGTCACCCGCGGTGCGCGACGTTCGCAAGGCGGCTTCGAGACCGCGCAATCGCGATTTGGCGGCGCCGGAAGCCGCGTTCTCGATGGCCCGGTAATCGCGCACCAATTCGACGCCAAATTCGGTGAGCACAGCGCCGCCGCCCTGCGATCCGCCCGACTTGGCGCGCACCACCGGCTGACGGAAGCAGCGATTGAGATCGTCGATCAGAAGCCACGCGCGCCGATACGACATGCCTAGGCCGAGCTTTATCCCAAAACCGGCCAAGTCGTTGATTTTGTTTATGTCGGCCCTAGAATGTAGTCATAAATTGTAATTGCATAATGGTCCTGCTATTTGGTTATGTCCCATATCGTAGTCATAAATTTAGTTCGGAAAGGCCTTGACGCGACGCACTGGCAGTGATTCTAAGCTGCCTATGTACGTCGTCGCAATTCCAAACAAAAGCGCGCGCCCCGCCATCCTGCTGCGCGAAAGCTACCGCGACGGTGGCCGTGTGAAAAACCGCACGCTGGCAAATCTGTCGGATTGGGCACCTGAACGGATCAAGGCGCTGCAGGCAGCGCTGCGCGGCGACGAGCTGGCTCGGGTCGAAGACACGCAGATCGTGCGTACGCTGCCGCACGGGCATGTCGCGGCGGTGCTGGGCACAGCGCGCCGGATCGGGTTGGATAAGCTTCTGCCTGATGGACCGGAGCGTCAGCGCAACCTCGCTCTGGCGATGATCGCGGAGCGATTGATCGATCCGGCTGCAAAGCTCGCCACGGCCCGTGCGCTTGACGAGAAGACCGCCATCGATTCCCTCGGGGCGACGCTCGGGTTGGGCGAAGTGCACGTCAACGAGCTCTACGCCACGCTCGACTGGCTGGGCGAGGCGCAAGCTTCGATCGAGGACGCATTGGCACGCCGGTACCTGCACGATGGGACCCTGGTACTCTACGACGTGAGCTCGAGTTACTTCGAGGGCCGCTGCTGCCCGTTGGCGCATCTCGGTCACAGCCGAGAGCACCGTTCTGACAAGCTGCAGATCGTGTACGGGCTTCTGTGCACGCCCGATGGATGTCCCCTCGCTATCGAAGTGTTCGAAGGCAATACCGGTGACCCATCGACCGTCGGCAATCAGATTACCAAACTCAGGGAGCGCTTCGGTCTCGACCGTGTCGTGATGGTCGGCGATCGCGGGATGATCACTCAGGCGCGCATTGAAGCCGATCTCAGGCCGGCCGGGATCGACTGGCTCACCGCGCTGAAAGCGCCGGCGATCCAGCGGCTCGCCGCCGAAAACGGCCCCCTGCAGCTGTCGTTCTTCGACACGCGTGATCTCGCCGAGATCGCGAGCCCTGATTTTCCTGGCGAGCGCCTTATCGTCTGCAAGAACCATGCTCTCGCCGAGGAACGCGGACGCAAGCGGAGTGAGCTGCTCGATGCCACCGAGCGAAATCTGAAAAAGATCCAAGATCGTATCCAAAGCAAGCGCAGGCCCTTGCGTGGTCGCGAAGCGATCGGCCTTGCTGTCGGCAAGATCATCGGCCGGCACAAAGTCGCCAAGCACTTCGACATCACCATCACCGACGATTCGCTGAGCTTCGAGCGCAATCACGCCGCGATCACCAAAGAGCAGGCGCTCGATGGCTTTTACGTGCTGCGTACCAGCGTGCCCGCGGACGCCATCAATACCGCCGGCACGGTGCGCGCATACAAGAGCCTGGCCCGGGTCGAACGGGCCTTTCGCAGCATCAAGTCCATAGATCTCGAAATTCGGCCGATCTACCACTGGACCACCCCGCACGTGCGGGCCCACGTGTTCCTGTGCATGCTGGCCTTCCATGTTGAATGGCACATGCGCCAGGCGTTGGCGCCTATCTTGTTCGACGATCACGACCATCAAGCCGCCGAAGCTTCGCGCCTGTCTCCTGTGTCCAAGGCACAGCCCTCTCCAGCGGCCAAGCGCAAGGCCACGACCAAGCGTACGACCGATGGACAGCCGGTTCACAGTTTCCGCACCTTGCTCGCCGATCTCGCAACGCTCGCACGAAACGTCGTGACTTTTGGCAAGGCCGGCGAGCTGACCATGCTCACCAGGCCTACGAAGATCCAGCAGCGTGCCTTGGATCTGCTCGACGTCAAAATTTGAAATGTAGTCAGTGCTCGACCGTGGGAATCGAGTCACGCCAATGGCTTACAGTCCACAAGACGTAAAGTTCGGCCTAGGCTGCGACCGGCCTGGGAAATCGACCCTCCGCGGTCGATCTCTTCGAGCAGCCGGATTTTTCCCGGGCCGATCGATCGTTTCGAGCCAAAATCCACACGCAGGGTCAGTCTGGTGTTGGTCATGACAGCGATTCCAGAGCGGCGGGTGAGCGTACGGCCGTCGCCGCGCCACAGGCCGTACTCGGCTCCAACTGTGAGCGCGGGCGGCAGCTCCACGATTTTCTGGCCGGGATATTGCTGCTGCACTTCAGCGCGGCGGTACGGTAAACCAGAAATATGTCGGCGCGGCCTTCGGCGATGTGCCAGCCATAGGCTACGCGGCCGGCCGGCGGCACGTTGCTGCCGGTCAGCTTCAGCGCTTTCTTCTCAAGTATTGCACCGGCCCCGGGCTTAAGAGCGTCGAGCGAAGACCGCAAAGGCATAATCGCCAGAGGGATCGGAAGTCGTCGGGTCGAGTATGTGCTCGATCAGGTTCGCGGAGTGGACATCAAAGCCGGGCCTGACCAGCGCACACAGGCTGTTACGCGCGAATCGGAAAACCGGACCGCTTCTGTTCGAGCGATTGAGCGCACGCGGATATTCCATATTGGCCGAGGCGAATAGGTCGGCGTCGGAACCGCGGGCGCGCCTCCACCTCGTGCCCAGCCTAGGCGGCAAATAATCCTAAATTCGTGAGTTGGAAGCACCCACCTCGCGCAGAAAGGCCTGATAAATCGACGAAACTTCGAAAATCAATGAGCTGCGGAGCAGTTACAATTGGGTGCACTCAAAGGTTCTTTTTCT
>JAFMSA010000233.1 GCA_017353855.1 Alphaproteobacteria bacterium | reverse complement strand
CGAGTTCTTCAAACCGGTCGTGGGCCTAACGCTCTGGCACGATGAAAGGACCTGAAGCGTGGCAGACCGAAGCCGGACAGCTGTAAGAGCTGGCGCGAACCAGTCGGCTTGGTACTCCAAATATCGGGGCGGCTGTGGAACCGCTGCTGCGACGGACGCTGCCAAGCTTTTCTCAATCTGCGAGCGGGAGAGGCTCTTGCCGTCCCCAGGCGATGAGCGTCGGAGCTGTCCGTCGAAGGGGATAGGCCCGGAGACGAGGCCGCGGATGATGTACCCACCGCGCGATGCGGTGGCGAGCGCTGCGGAGAGTTTCCGGGATGCCCGAGGCTCGGTGCGACTGCCGGTCCAGCTGCTGCAACCGGACGACCGGCGGCGCCAGAGTTGACGAGAATGGGGATCGCTCGGCGCCGAGGGCTATCGTAGATACCGAAAAAACCGGCGCAGCAGGTCGCCGGCGCGTCGTTCCTCGATTCCGCCGTAAATCTCGGGCCTATGATGCGTGGTCGGCTGATCGAACAGGCGGGGACCGTGCTCGACCGCACCGCCTTTCGGATCATAGGCGGCGAAATAGAGTCGGCGCAGCCGAGCAAAACCGATTGCCGCGGCGCACATCGCGCAGGGTTCGAGGGTAACGTATAGGTCGTATCCGGCAAGGTGCTTGGCGCCGAGCCGCGCCGCGCCCGCGCGCAACACGAGCATCTCGGCATGCGCCGTCGGGTCGTGATCGGCCTCTACACGGTTGCCGGCTGCGGCGAGGATACGGCCCTCGGGATCGACGAGCACGGCGCCGACCGGCACCTCACCGCGTTCGGCTGCCGCCTCGGCTTCGGCGAGAGCCAATATCATCGGTGAGGGTTTGGGCTCATGCACAGTGCCACCGCCGAATAGGCTCGGGGATCGCAATCGGCCGGCGGGTCGACAGCCGCATGAAGAGCCCTTCCTGCTCGGCCTCGGCGTGCACCTCGCCATTGACCGTGAATTCGGCGACGAGTCGCCACCGTACGCGGCTCAATCCCGCAACGCGTATGCGCCCGATCAGCGGGTCCGCGATCGTCACCGGGCGCCGATAGGCGATCCGGGTCGACAGCAGGATCGGCGCGATGTCCTGGGCCAGCGCGGGGATTAACGGATAGACCAGGTCCAGCAATCCCAGGCGCAGATCCTCGAGCCAACGGATGAACACGATGTTGCTGACGATCCCTGCAAAGTCTATGTCGTAGGTGCGTATCGGGAGCGGCTGCTCGTAAGACGCGGTCATCCTTACTCCGATTTTTGAAGGGTTAGCAGCATGGCACAGCCGGTCATCGGCCTCACCCTCGATCACGAGCCGCCCGGAGGCTATTCGGGCTTTCCGTGGTATGCGATCCGGGAGAATTATTGCAACGCGGTGCGGCATGCCGGCGGGCTGCCGATTTTGCTGCCGCACGATTCCGATGCCGCCGAAGCCTATCTCGATCGGATCGACGGGCTGATCGTGACCGGCGGCGGTTTCGACGTCGACCCGAAGCTGTTTGGCGCGGCAGTTCGACATCCGAGCGTAAAGACCAAGGATCGGCGCACCGCATTCGAGTTCGCCGTTGCCAAGGGTGCGCTTGCCAGAGAAATGCCGTTGCTCGGGATCTGCGGGGGGCAGCAGCTTTTGAATGTCGTGCTCGGGGGCACCCTAATCCAGCACATCCCGGACGAGGTTCCGAATTGTGTCGCCCATCGCCAGGCAAATCCGCGCAATGAACCGGGACATACGGTCCGGATCGTTGCAGGAACGCTCCTTCACCGCATCACCGGAGCCGATACGCTTGGCGTCAACAGCGCCCATCATCAGGCGGTCAAAGCGGTGGCTCAGGGTGTCGTCATCGATGCCGTCGCCGAGGATGACGTTGTCGAGGGGATCGAGAACCCCCGTCACCGTTTCTGCCTCGGCGTCCAATGGCATCCGGAATTTGAGATCAGCCAATCCGATAGCAGGATCTTCCGCGCTCTCATCGAAGTCGCTGCCGGCGGGTGAGTGAACAACACGTGAATTTTCTAAGGCCAAAGAAGCTGTGGGGGTTCCAACTGATGGAAACCGCTATTGCTTGCGCTACTCCGTAGCCTCGTGATCCGCTCCGTCACCCTTTCCCTTCCCGCTCGCAGATACGACAAGCCCCGACGTCTCCATCGCGGCGGCGGTGTCACAGCTGCCGACGGGGGTCACCGCGATGTGCTAGCCTGATCCTTTTCGCGTTGACGTTGTTAACCTGTGCGTAGGAGCGAATAGCTTGGAAATTGCACGAAAGCCGAGCGTTTTTGTCAATGGTTGAGCACGGGGCCTTGCGCGGCTCATTCTGGTCGGCCAGCTCGCACGAGGGCGATCGCCCGGAACGCATCGCAAAACTACTGGCGCGTGCGGGAATCTGCTCGCGCCGTGACGCCGAACGTTGGATCGCCGACGGCCGGGTATCTGTCGATGGTCGTGTCCTGACGACGCCGGCGGTCACGGTTACCGCGGCCAATGACGTACGTGTCGACGGCAAGGCGGTGCCGGCTTCCGAGCGTCCGCGGTTGTGGCGTTATTACAAGCCAGCGGGGCTCGTGACGACGCATCGTGACGAGAGGGGTCGGCCGACCGTATTCGGCGCGCTGCCGAAGGATCTGCCGCGGCTGATTTCGGTCGGGCGGCTCGATCTCAATTCCGAAGGATTGCTGTTGCTGACCAATGATGGCGCGCTCGCCCGCCGGCTGGAATTGCCGTCGACGGGTTGGCTGCGGCGCTACAAGGTGAGGGTGCATGGCGCGGTCGAGCCGGAACGGCTTGCGGCTCTCGCTCAGGGTATCACCGTAGGGGCGGTGTTCTATGGTCCGATCCGCGCGAGCCTCGAGCGACAGCAGGGCAGCAACGCCTGGATTGCGATGACGCTGCACGAGGGGAAAAACCGAGAGGTGCGCCGGGTACTCGAGCATCTCGGGCTCCAGGTCACGCGACTGATCCGCCTTTCTTACGGGCCGTTCCAGCTCGGCAAATTGGGACGTGGGGCAATCGCTGAAGTGCCGCGAAAGGTGCTCTCAGAACAGCTGGGTGATGCGTATTGTCGCCGGTAGTCATCGTGGCCGCCGCCTGCTGGTCCCGTCGGGCGCAAAAGTAAGGCCGACGAGCGACCGTGCTCGCGAGGCGATGTTCAATATTATCTTTCATGGCGGGGTCGCGGGCGGGCGTGTCCCTCTTGCGGAGTCAACGGTGCTCGACGCTTTTGCCGGTACTGGCGCCCTGGGTCTCGAGGCATTGTCGCGCGGTGCTGCAGGGGCCGTGTTCATTGAGCGGGATCGCGACGCTCTGGCGATCCTACGAAAGAACATCTCGGTTCTCGGCGAGGACGCCCACAGCCGCGTGATTGTCGGGGACGCGACGCGGCCGCCGCACGCGGTCTGCGGATGTGCCGTTGTGTTTATCGATCCGCCCTATCGGAGCGGCCTTGTCACGCCGGCGCTGCAGGCTCTCACGGCCGCCGGCTGGTTCGCGCCACAGGCGCTCGTCGTCGTCGAGCTCGCGGCGCGCGAAGAGTTCGCGATACCGGAGGGGTTTACGCTGCTGGACGAGCGGGTATATGGCGCGGCGCGCATCGTTTTTCTCCGCTGCCAGGCGGAGGCGTGAGCAAGGAGAATAGCATGACCGAGCAGCTGCGAACTGTGACGTTGCGGACCGGCGAGCGTGTCCCGGCCCTCGGCCAAGGCACTTGGCACATGGGCGAGAACGCGCGCCGCGCCGCTGAGGAAGCTGTGGCGTTGCGGCTCGGGTTCGAGCTCGGGATGAGATTGATCGACACGGCGGAGATGTATGGCAGCGGAGGCGCCGAAGAGGTGGTCGCCCGCGCTGCTGAGGGCGTCCGCGACAGCCTCTTCATCGTAAGCAAGGTCTATCCGCACAATGCTTCGCGCAGGGGTGTGACGGCAGCCTGCGAGCGCAGCCTCAACCGGCTCGAAACCGACAGGATCGATCTCTATCTGCTGCATTGGCGCGGCTCGGTACCGCTCGTCGAAACGCTGGAGGGATTTCAGCGTCTCCAGCGGGACGGCAAGATCCGCCATTACGGGGTCAGCAACTTTGATCGTGCCGACATGGCCGAATGGGTTGCGTTGAGGGGCGGCGAGAGCGTCGCCGCAGATCAGGTGCTCTACAATCTAAGCCGCCGCGGTCCCGAATGGGATCTCGTGCCTTGGTGTCGCGAGCACAAGGTCGCGATCATGGCGTATACGCCGCTCGGCCAGGGCAGCATGCTCGGGCATCCGAGGCTCGCTGAGATCGCTCGCCGCCACAGTGCCACCGCGGCGCAAATCGCGCTCGCCTGGCTGCTGCGGCAGGAAGGCACTATCGTGATCCCGAAAGCCTCGCGCGCCGAGCACGTCCGGGATAACCGCGCCGCGCTCGATATCACGCTGACCGAGGAAGACCTTGCGGTTCTCGACCACGCTTTTCCGCCTCCCAAGGGCAAGGCGGCGCTGGGCATGCTCTGAGGATTTCCGGCTCGTTGCGCGGTGTCGGCGGCTTCGCTAGTCTGGGCTTGGCGTCGCCTGAGAATGCAATCGGGGCACGGAGGGGTGGCCGAGTGGTTGAAGGCGCACGCCTGGAAAGTGTGTAGACGGTGATGAATCGTCTCGCGGGTTCGAATCCCGCCCCCTCCGCCACGATCCTAGGTTTCCCCCGGCTTTTGCGGCATCGGCAACCCCTCGTCAGACCTTCCTCGCAAATGAGGAAGCCCGTGTATGGGCGGAATGGAACGGCGCTTCGGGCTACACGCGACCAGTCATCCGGTATTGACCGTCAGTGCCGCCGGATCTTGATTAACCCGAGCCCGCTCCTGCTCAATGGCGCGTCCCCATCTTGAATGAGTTGATCTTTCGCGAGAAGCGCCGCGGTGAGCACTCGGCATTGTGCTTGCCAACGCCCCGACCGTGATCCTCTGCGATCAGGGCTTGCGGGCAGGCTGCCGATGAATCCGTGTCACGGTCAGCCGGTTCGGCCTCGGCGGTCCTCACCATCGGCGGCGGGCGGCTGTGAAAAGCGGGAAGGAGGCAAAAGCAATGCATGCGGGCTCACTCGAGCATCTGACCCATCCGCACGTTTTTCTCGGCGCGCAGCACGATCGGAACGAGCGACGCACGTGGTTCGTGGTCGGGTTAACTTTCTCGATGATGGTCGCCGAGGTCGCGAGCGGCACTCTGTTCGGTTCTCTCGCTCTCGTCGCCGACGGCTGGCACATGAGCACCCATGCCGCCGCCCTCGCCATCTCGGCGACGGCCTACCGCTACGCTCGCCGCCATGCGGCCAACCCACGCTTTGCCTTCGGCACCGGGAAGCTGGGAGACCTCGCAGGTTACACGAGTGCTGTAGTGCTCGGCATGATTGCCCTGCTGATCGCCTATCAGAGCTTTAATCGTTTGTTACATCCCGTCTCGATCGCTTTCGGCGAAGCGATCGCGATTGCCGCGTTGGGCCTCACGGTCAATCTCACAAGCGCCTGGCTGCTGCGAGGCGAGCATAATCATCGTGAGGATGCCGTTGATGACTGCCACAGGCACGACTTGAATCTGCGGGCGGCCTATATCCACGTCCTCGCAGATGCGGCTATCTCGGTTCTGGCGATTACCGGCTTGTCGCTAGCCTGGGCGCTGGGCTGGCGGTTTATCGACCCGCTGGTCGGCCTGGCCGGAACGGCGGTCATCGGCAGCTGGGCATGGGGGCTGTTGCACGCTGCCGGTCGGGTGCTGGTGGATGCTGTTTCCGACGCGAAGCGGATCGAGAGCGCGGTGCGGGATCGCCTCGAACGCGACGGCGATCGGATGACCGATTTTCACCTTTGGCAGGTCGGGCCTGGCCACCTGGCCATCATTGCCTCTCTGGTATCCGACGCACCGGCCGCGCCTTCTTCCTATAAAGCCCGGCTCACGGATATTCCCGGACTAAGCCATGTCACGATCGAGGTCGAGGCGTGTCCTGGCGACCACCCACACCTGCGCAAAGCAGCCTAAGATGGGAGCCTTTCTCGCTGGTGCAAAATTCTTTTGGATTTCGCAGCATGGCGAGGTAGGGCTGCGCAAAGACGCCTTTCTGAAAATTCGGCCGCAGGGTGAAGGTATAGCGATCACGATTGGAATTGTTCTCCGGGCCGCGCTCGGATGGCTGAATTCGGGGCGCATCGTCGGACTTTCGGTGACCGGCAATACCGGCAAGGAACATTGTGTCGGCCTTGGTTCGGCGCACCCCCTCACTGCTCGCCCAGCTGCGCGTGCCCGCAACCGGTGTGGACCCCAAGCTCGGCTGCCGCGCCACTCTGTGATGCCAGTGGCGGTCGACCCGGATTTGGGGATGTCAACGCCAAGCTCGGAGTCATCTTCGGCTTCCGGCCGGCGCATGACGACTGCGCGCAGCCATCCCGGCGGGATAGCGTATCGTCGCTGGCTCCTGGGAATAGTCCCAGTCGCTCGTGCAGAGGCAGTCGGCGGCAGGCCACAGACGACTCATCGATGAGCACCAGCAGATGCTCGGCAGGATAGCCCTGGAATGCAGTCGGCGGTCCGATCGAGCAGGCGGTAAAACGGCAGCTGTCGATCGGCTCGCTCAACTTGGGCGGGCGAGCTTCCCTATGGCGCGTTTTTTCCCTTAGCTCCCTTAGCTCCCTTAGCTCCCTTAGCTCCCTTACTTGGCTCGCCCGGCGCCGGACCGTAAGCGCTGAGACTCTGGTCCTCAGGCGACAAGACCTGCGCTGCGGCAGCGTATCGAACCCG
>JAFMSA010000232.1 GCA_017353855.1 Alphaproteobacteria bacterium | reverse complement strand
AGGCCCCTGCACAGGCTCAGCCCTTCTTCGAGCCTGGCGATGTCGATGACCTCCTCGCCGGCAACGCGCGGTTTCGGCGGTTCATTCCCGGCTGTAAGGTCAGCGGCGCCACCCCATTCCAATCGGGCCGGAGCCGCGGATGCTTTCGGCGGCGACCACCTTGATCCCAGAGGTATGCCGTCCCCTTTGGCGGCCACGTCAGGTGAGGAGCATGCCTCGCCGCTCAGTCAGGACCGCTTTCGGCGAAAACCGCGCGGCATTCGGCCTGCCCTTGCTTGGCCGATTTCTTACGACCCCCGCCCCTGCCAGGAGCGCCGGCCTGACCGAAGAAAACGGACTCCGGGCGGGGGAGGCTTGTCCTCTGCCCCCGGACGGCAGCTTGAGCGTGCTCGCCCGTTGCGAATACCCGAACGGCTCACGCTGTTGCCGGATGGGCGCTCGATAGACGTAGCAAACACTCGCTCCTCACCAGGTATCGACGCGATTGGGCGGCCAACATGATCGGGCGGCATTTATCGCCGATCCAGTGGAGGGAGCCGGGGGCACTCCCGAGGGCCGGTAATTCGAGAGCTGCGGCCAGTTTATTGTACCGGGCTGCGCGCGGTCCCGGCTATGATGCGGATGGCAGCGCATCGGCTTCCTCCGGACGGCCGCAGCATTTGGTCGATTTTGCCAGGCGGGCTGCACCTGCGAACCGCCGTCGCGCTGCGCATCTCGCTTTTACCCCCGCTGTCAAGATGCCTGGCAATCCGTATCCTTGGCAGAAGCTGCGGGAGCATTAAGCTCAAGGGAAAGCTTGGCGCGGAAGCGGCTTTCCGGAGACGACGGACTCCTACGGTGATCTCCCGGTGCGGGGGCATGCGGGGCGTGATCGAAAGCCGCATTCGACGCAACGTTTTTGGTCAGGAAAGGACGAAAGCCATGTTCAAGCTATATTACGCTCCAGGTACCTGTGCACTGGCGACGCACATCGCGCTCGAAGAGGCCGCGGCGCCCTACGAGGCGGTCGCTGTCGATTTCGGCTCGCAAGCCCAAAGGAGCTCCGAATACCTCGCGATAAACCCGAAAGGACGCGTTCCGGCGCTGGTGACTGAACGCGGTACGCTCACCGAGACCCCCGCGCTGCTGTGTTTTGTGGCGCAGCGTTTTCCGGAGGCCGACCTCGCGCCGCTGGCGGACCCGCTCGCCCTGGCGCAGGTTCAGGAGTTCAACAGCTATCTCTGCTCTACTGTGCACGTCGCTCACGCGCATGGCAGGCGGGGAGCCCGCTGGGCGGATGATCCGGCGGCGATCGACGCAATGAAACGCAAGGTGCCCTCGACTATGACGGAATGCTTTGAGCTGATCGAAGGCAAGCTCCTGAAAGGTCCCTGGGTCATGGGCGAGCGGTATACGATCTGCGATCCGTACCTGTTCACTATAGGTTCCTGGCTCGAAGGTGACAGGGTTGACACAACTAAACTGCCTCGGGTCATGGAGCATCGCAGGCGTATGCTGGCGCGCCCTGCTGTTCGCAAGGCGGTAGCCATCTCAGACACACGGATCCCCTGACGCATCAGCGGCGGCTTCAAGTAGCCGTCAGCGGATTCCCAGCGTCGTCGACAATGATCCGGCGACTTCGGTTCGCCCGGTCTGGTTCCGAACTCAGGCGCCGCGCTGGGCCCAGCCGCGTGGCTGGCGTCCGGCCATTACTCGCCCTTAACTTCGGCCGGCAGCCGGGAGTGGCCAGCCGAGCCAGTTGCACAGGGCTTCGCCCATGACGAGCTCGAGGTCACGGCCTTTCAGCCATGGCAGCTCCTCAGTGAACAACGTTACGCATCGTTGCCACGAACAAGGCATTCGGGTGATGTCGGTACCCCAGAACATCCGTGCGGGACCGAAGGCGTCAAAGCAGCGTTTCAGGTGCGGATGCAGACTGGGGAAAGGGTAGTCGTCCTCGGCGTACCCGGCCTGGCCGGTCGCCTTAACCGCCACGTTGGGATACTTCGCGAGCGCCAGCAATTCCCGTTGGAAGCGATAGGCCGCTTCACCCTTGCTCGCCCGCGGCACGCCCATGTGGTCGATGATGAGCTTGAGTCCGGGGTGGCGCTCGGCGATTCTGCCGACGGCCGGCAGGAACATCGCGGCGGCGAGGGCCACCGGCACTCCGGCGCGCTCGGCGGCGGGCCACAGCCAGTCGAGCGTCCCATCGGTCACCCAGGATTGCGGATGCCGCTCGTTGAAATAAAAGCGCAAGCCCAGCATGCCCGGGCGCTCCTTCCAGTGCGCCACAAGCGTGCGGTTGTTCGGGTCGTCGAGATAAAACCAGCCCATGATGGCAAAGCGCTCGCGGTATTTCCGCACCGCCTCCACCGCCAATTCGTTCGAGTCCGGATCCCACAACACCGGGTGAATCAGGGCGCGATCCACTCCGGCGGCGTCCATTCCGGCGATTGCCTGCTCTGCCGAGTAGGGCTCCTGACGATGGTGGGCCGAAGGCGTACCTTTTTCCCAGAGATGGATCTGTGCGTCGACGATCAGCATTGGGAGATGTCCTCCAGGATCAAAAATCTGTACCGGGCTAAGCCGCCGGCCGGGAAAGAATCGAGTTTACCGGCTTGAACCACAGGAGACACAAATGATTAAGACGATAGTGATCGGCGCCGGCGTCATGGGTGCCTCAGTGGCGTATCGGCTGGCCCAGGCGGGGGCGGTGGTGACGGTGCTGGAAGCGACCCGCATCGGCGGAGGCACCTCCGGGATCAGCTTCGCCTGGACCAATGCGCACAAAAAGCCGCCGAAACCTTATCACGATCTGAATGTCGCCGGCATGAAAGCGCATGCCGCGCTGGCCGGGGAGTTTGGTGCGACACCCTGGCGGCACGGCGGCGGCAGCCTGGAATGGGTAGCCGAACCCGATCGCGCAGCACAGCGCGAAAATATCGAGCAGCTGCGGTCCTGGGGCTATGCCGCGGAGTGGGTCACACCGCCTCAGCTGCAGGAATTGGAGCCTGACATCGATCCGGCGGCGATCGGTGACGCACCGGTGGCGTTCTTCCCGGAGGAGGGTTGGCTCGATCCAGTCGTGTACGCCCATGCCATGCTGTCCGCCGCACGGGTTCGCCACGGCGCGAAAGTCATCTGCGGCGCCCGCGTCGTGGACCTGATCATGACCGGCGATCGCGTGACCGGCGTCCGCGTCGCCGATGGCACGCGATACGAAGCCGACACGATAGTGAACTGTGCTGGTCGCTGGACCAATGAGGCGACCCGGGATGCCGGTCTGCACTTGCCGCTCGCGCCGACGGTAGGGTTCCTGGTATTCACGCCGCCCGTCGCCGCCAACCTGAGCCGCGTCGTCCGCACCACTCTCATAAACGCACGCCCTGACGGCGCGGGACGCCTGATGCTGCATTGGAACCCGACGGACGAGGGTTTGGCATTCAACACGCCGGTTAGCCCGTCGATGCCGCAGGCACGCGATCTGGTGCAGCGTGCCCGCCAGCTGTTTCCATCGATCGGCAAGGTCGAACCGGAGGCCGTGCGCATCGCCGTCCGGCCAATCCCCGCAGACCACCTGTCTGCGATCGGACCGGTTCCGCGGACTTCCGGGTATTACGTCGCCATCACTCATAGCGGCGTGACAATGTCGCCGTTTCTCGGCGCGTTGGTGGCCGACGAGATCATCGGTGGACGGCAAAGGACCGAACTCGCCGATTTCCGGCCTGCGCGCTTTTTCAATTGACCGGAAGACGCACAGCGTTCATCCGGCCGCGTGCGATGGCGCAAATTCGAGGCATCACGCAGCGCAACGGGGAACTCGGCCCTGCGCGTGCCTGCGCCCGTCCGTGGCCAAGTTTCTCGGGAAGGTTTCTCAAGCGGCAGGGCACCGGGAATGGTTACTAAGCCCTGTTCGCTGAACTGTTATAACATTAATGCCCGCGTAGATCTGTCCCTGTTACGTCTAAGAACACCTCCCTACACGCAAGTGTTATTATCCAGACCGAGGTTCGAAAGTATAATTCCCCACGCTTCACGGGCACCGTGAAGGAGACCGGAAAGCCGATCCCGAGGACGAGAACCCGGACAACGTGAGTTGGTGCCGGCACGAGGAGGCGCGACGCTGATCGAAGCCCTCGAATGGGGGTAACGACAATGCCGGATCGTCACGAGTAGAGGGCGCTTCCCCACAAGATGAACTACCACCAAGCAAAGACGATCTTAGCTCATTTCGTTCCCTTGAGATCCGGGTC
This sequence comes from Alphaproteobacteria bacterium, assembly GCA_017353855.1. GTDB lineage: Bacteria > Pseudomonadota > Alphaproteobacteria > ATCC43930 > CGMCC-115725 > AP-15. Next base: position 2,533 of record JAFMSA010000232.1, on the reverse strand, counting down.
TCCGGTGCGCGGGTCAAGTTGTGCACGGTGGGCCGGCGGCATCGCGAAATCGATGATCGGTCCGAGCGGCACTGTGCCGGACGGATTGATGGTCGCGTGACTCTCGTAGTAGTGGTGCTTGATGTGATACTGGTTTACCGTCTCCCTGACGCCGGGCAGGTTGCAGATGTCTCGGGTGAAGCGCCAGAGCGCCGGGCAATCGACAATGCGCCGGAGATTGCATTTGAAATGACCGTAATAAACGGTGTCGAACCGCACTAGGGTAGTGAACAGCCGGATGTCGGCTTCAGTCAGCCGGTCGCCGGTCAGCCAACGCGATCCCCACAGCCGCCCCTCCAGCCAATCGAGTGTTTCGAACAGGGGCACTACCGCTTCCTCATAGGCCTCCTGCGTGGTTGCGAAGCCGGCTCGGTACACGCCGTTGTTGACGTTCTTGTAGATGCGGTCATTAAGCGCCTCGATCTCCGCTCTCAGCGGCGCGGGATAGTAGTCGCCCGGCGTCGCCCCGAGGCCGTCGAAGGCGCCGTTGAACATGCGCAGGATGTCTGCGGATTCGTTAGACACGATGGTACCGCGGGCCGTGTCCCAAAGAACCGGGGTGGTCACCCGGCCGGTGTAGTGGGGATCCGCCTTCACATAGACCTGGTAGAGTGTCCGGGCGCCGTTGACGGGGTCCCCCGTCACGCATGGGCCGGGCGCGAACGTCCAGCCCTCTTCGCGCATGCGCCAGTGGACGACCGACAATGAGACGGCGTCCTGCAGCCCCTTCAGCCGCCGCATGATCAGCGTGCGGTGCGCCCAGGGACAGGCAAGGCTCACATAGAGGTGATACCGCCCCCGCTCCGCCGGAAACCCGCCCTCCCCGGTCGGCCCTGCCCCGCCGTCGGTCGTCACCCAGTTGCGGAAGGCGCTTTCCTGACGCACGAAGCGGCCGCTGGTGGCCGACGTGTCATACCAGACGTCCTGCCATTTCCCGTTGACCAGCATTCCCATGCGCCACCTCACGATCGGCTGTTCGCCTGTTCAGCCGCTCTACAACCCCTCGAACTTGCCGGCCTGGGGATGAGCCGGGACCGGTCCCGCCAATGCGCAGGGTTAGCCGAAGCGGTTTCCGGTCGCATGTGTCTGTGACCTGCGCTACGTCCATCGATTGCGACAGTGTTCCGCGGCGCGCAGTGTTCCGGCCGTCACTTGCCATACGGCGTATCTGATGCGTCTGCAGGCCATCCCCGCTCAGACAAGTGGTGACGCTCCCGACAGACATAGTTTCTCAACCAGTTGCGACCGAGTTAAAACTTGTAAAACTTGGTGAAACCGGCAACATACCCGAAGCGACCAGAGCCGGCGGAGCGAATTTATCAAACTAAGACGGGGCTCGCTGAACGTGGTGCGCGGAGGGCAGAGCATGAACGGATGGGCGTCTGGACCCCGCCGGCCCGAATGTCGTCGTCGGTGAGGTTGACCTGCGGCTGCAGGAATATCTCGACGTCGGTGCCGACCTCGCGGCGGGGATCTCGCAGCGGTCTGCGGCCGGTTTATCGAAAGGGTTCGGCACCGCCGGCTTCAAGGCCGCTAACTTGGTTCCGAAGCGGTCGGGTTTGTCAGTTTCACAACGTCCGGGCCTGGGATGCGTGCTGTCACGGCATCGGCAGTCAGCGCTCCGGTTTGCCCGAAGTGCCTCGATCAGCATCAGATTTCATTTGCAATAGCTGGACCTGCTGCGATGGCCGTTCACACCACCGGAACAGGAAATCGAAATGGGAGAGGCTCGGGCCCCGACACTCTGCTGCACGAGCATTGGCCGCGAGCCTTCCCGAAGGCTCTGAGATCAGGGCCGCGTGCTAACGCCGCAGCGCTCCGCGTTCGAGTGCGACACAACGGACCGAAAGTTGCCCCGGTGTGATAGGTCCCAGAAGCCTTGAGGTGAAGCAGGTGGGGTGCGCAGTGCGGGAACTCCGCATGCTGCGTCGTGCCGAGCTGCGCCGGCTTACCGAAGGTGTCGACAAACGAAGTCGCCCAAGGCCAATGGTGTCAAGCGCATTGGCATCCCCAGTCGGCCCCACCCGCAATCCCGGGCGCCGGCGCGAGCAGAACAATCGCTGGTTCTGCAATGGCCGAAAGTGGCGGACGGGCTGCGGGGGGCACATCAGTGTGGTCAAGCGAGGCTGGCCTCAAGGGCTGGCTCTACAAAAGGGATGCCGGAATGCAGTGCTAGGCGGGCCTCGGCGTAATTGCCGGTAAGCTCGCTAATATCAGCTGTGCCATTGCAAAGTGCGGTCGGGCCTGTAATCCCTTCCCGCACTCAATCCACCCAAATGACGCCTTCCCGCCGGTAACAAACCGGCGGGTTCTGTCGTTGGTCGGATGGCGGCGGCCGGAGGTTCCGGCGCTGCCTTCTAAATGCAGGCTATTGCCGTCGCAGACGAGGAAATCGGCACGGTGACCCCGGAATCCCTGGCTTGCGAATCCTCATTGATTCGATCGGGGCCCCTCCCGCCCCAGGCGCGGATTACGCCATACCTGTATGCCATCG
>JAFMSA010000231.1 GCA_017353855.1 Alphaproteobacteria bacterium | reverse complement strand
AGCGCAATCGCATTCCCGGCGGGAAATCGGTTAGCCGCCCGCTCGTTCGGTTCGTCTGCGCAGTACGACAGATAAACGGTAGGCGCCGCCTCAGCGCGCCGAGATGAACGGACTGCGCGATTGCGATCAACGCGAGCAGCCCAGCCGCGGCTCTCGCCCTATGCTGCCGATCAGGCGTATCGCACGGAACGGGCCGGCCGAAAGCCTCGGCTCAGTCGAGCCTCAGCGGCTGGCTGTCCAGATCCTCGGCTCGTTCGATTTCGATCAAAACCGCAAACCCGTGCTTCTGCGGGTCGCGGTCCTTTTCAGGCTGAACGAGACGTCGCCACACTTCTTCGTAGATTGGCCCTGATCTGTGTGTCCGCGCGCGTCCGTAAAACCGCGCTATCCCACCTTTTGGCAGAATGCCTTCCTCGCGAAGCTGAGGCTTGCGAAAGAAGACCGTGAGCGGGGTGCCGTCGATCAGGTTCCCGGTTGTCGAGCCCTTGCCGCGCTCCCACAACCCGATATGCGTGTCGTCGAACACCATCGTGCTGCCGCGGGGACTCACCTGCGCAAAGCCATTGGGCAAGACGCTTGCGACCAAGCACACGTTCGCCGGGAAAGCCGAATTGATATGCGGCTGCAATATCTTTGGAATTTTGCCCATTACGCCTCCGCGAGCTTCGTCCGAGACTGGTCGTCCACCCACCACGCCCGGTATTTACCGTAGGTATCCAAAAGACACGGGCCCGACGGGGATCCCGGGACGCGCGAGGCGCCGCCGGATGCGGGTTCCACACAGACCGCTCCACACCAGTCCAGCGCCAGCCCATTGGCCCCTGCGGTCACTCAAGCCACATCCGCCTTTTGCGGGTAGGATCCCCCGATATTTGGCTGCGGCAGGATACACCCGCCGAAACCGATGAAAAAAAACGCGCGCTTTCGAGCGTCGCTCCGATGATCTGCGCGGACCTAGGTCGCGCTCAGGCAACCTGATCAAGTGTCGAAGCCGTGTCTCGTGTCGTTACCCGGCGCAAATCGCGGGTCTGTCCCTCGTCGAAGGGCCGCCCTCTATGCATTGTGCAGCGATTATCCCAGATGACGAGATCGCTCGGTCTCCAGGTGTGGCAATACACAAATTCGCGCTGCGTGGCGAATTCGATCAGATCGCGCAGCATCAGACGGCCTTCGGATATTGGCCGGGCGAGGATGTGGGAGGCATGCGCGGCGAGATAGAGCGTCTTCCGCCCGGAACCCGGATGGAGACGCACCAGCCGCTGCGGCACCGCAGGGAGCACTTCGCGTTCGCCGAACAGGAGCTGCGTAAAGCCGATCTGACCACGCGAATAGGCGATGTCGTGCACCGCGACGAGGTGCTCAACCTCCGCTTTGATGTGATCCGGCAGGGTATCCCATGCGGCGCGCATATCGGCAAATTCGGTTTCCCCGCCGCTCGAGGGTACTTTGTGTGCGTAGAGCATCGAGAGCGCCGCGGGAACTCTTCTGAAGGAGCCGTCAGTGTGCCAAAGGCGGTTGCCGAGCTGATCGAAGCGCCGCGGGTCGTCGTCGGCGCGCAGCCTGCCGTTCTCGTCGAGGTTGGAAATATCGGAGATCTCCGGCCGCAGCCGCCGCTTCGTCGTGGCACGGGCGCTGCGCGGCGCCTCGATTTCTCCGAAGTGGCGAGCAAAAGAGAGTTGCCGCTCGTCGTCAAGCTGCTGGTTGCGCAGGACAAGAACTGCGTAGCGATCGATTGCCTCCCAGATCGCGCGAACCGTCTGCGAAGGGAGCGGGCGACCGGCAGCGAGATCGGAAACCTCGGCGACAAAGTGTGGGTGGAGCTGGCGAAGCTGCACGCTAGTCGTCCGCCGCCGTTCGCATAGTCTTGTCGAGCCGGACGCTCGTGTAGCTCCTGAGCGCGTCGACGAGAGCGCAAATGTCGGTCTGCAGCTGGGCAAAACCCTCGGTTTTCTGAAGGGTCTTTTGGTTCATGTAAAGGGCGCGATCTACCTCGATCTGCAAGCTGTGCCGTCTTTCGGCCGGCCTGCCCTGCCGCTTGACGATCTCGACCCCCTTATAAACCTCGTTTACACGCACAGTGTAGCCGAGGTTGCGCAAAACGCCGGCAGTATACTCAGTGAACTCCGGCTCGCACGTCGTACCGTCGCGATCGCCTAAGACAAAATCGGCGCATTGCCCACCCTTCTTTCCGCTGCGGTGGGAGGGCATCGAGTGACAATTTACATGCCAGACCACATCGAATTTGCGGTGCAGCCGGCTGCAAGCCTCTTCGAGGACGCGATGGTACGGCGCGTGATACCGCTCGATTCGGGCAAGGATCTCAGCAACCGAAAGCTTGCGGTCGTAGATCGGTGTCCCCGTTCTGGCGACCCGGCGCACAAGGCCGAGCCCGGCACGCGTCTTGTGAGACGGTCGCAGTGGAGAGGGCCAGGGTTCGTCGTCGAGCAGCGTAATATCGAGGTCGTCTGCCGCGCGGTTGGCATCGAGATAGCTGCGTGGGAACAGCGCGCCAATCAAAGTCGCGCCGAACCTCGGCGCGGCGGTGTAGAGCTCATCGACATAGGTATCTTCGGCTGTACGCAAGACATCCAGCGAACAGCAGAACTGAAAGTCCTGCGGGTAGTGTGAGCCGCTGTGCGGCGAGTCGAAGACCAACGGTACTTCCGCTCCCTGCGGGTCGCGACGCCACAGCACACCAGGAATTTCGAAGCTCATCTATCGAGCTCCTCCTTGACAGGCTCCGTGCGCAGTGCGCCCGAGCCCTCGAGAATGATTCCGGCCGATTTGGAAGATATAGTGCACTTGCAACCGGGAAACCGACTATCTCCCCAAGCGGCAGTCGCCATAAGCGGGCCTTGAGCGCAACCTTACGGGTGGTTTTGCTTGCGGGCAAGCAAGGAGGTGTATTCTACCGTGTTCTCGTCCAATCCACACACACCGGTGCGCACGGTCCTGTTCGATCTCGGCGGTGTCCTCGTCGATTGGGACCCCCGTCACCTCTATCGCCGTCTGTTTACGGACGAGGCGGCAATGGAGCGCTTTCTGGCAACCGTCTGCACGCAGGCCTGGAACGAAGAACAGGATGCCGGCCGGCCCTTTCGCGAGGGGGTGGAACTGTTGCTCGCGCGATACCCGCACCACGCCACGGAAATCAGAGCCTACGATGCGCGGTGGGTCGAGATGCTCAGAGGTGCGATTGAGGAGAGCGTCGCAATTCTCGATGAACTGCGCCGGCGCAGGGTCCCGTTTTTTGGCTTGACTAACTTTTCGGCGGAGAAATTCCCGCTGGCTCGCGAGCGGTTCGGCTTTCTCGACTGGTTCGAAGGCATTCTCGTTTCGGGTGAGGAGGGCCTCAAGAAACCCGACCCACGGATCTACCATCTCGCGATCGAACGTTTCGGGCTGGTTCCCGCCGAGACGCTCTACGTCGATGACGTCGAGAAGAACATATCCGCAGCGGCATTGCTCGGGCTTAAGACACACCTGTTCCTCGGAGCTGCCGGGCTGAGGCACTGCCTCGCCGGCTGTGGTCTCTTGCCGGAGCAATCGCCAACCGGTCATCGAGCACATGCAGGATAACGCACCCGCCCGGGTTGCCCGTCACGTCATCCGGTCCTCACGCATTCGCCCACGCCAGTCGGGATCTCCTTGGGTCCTTTGCCTGATTCGTGCTTGCCCGCAGTCCTGCCCATGCGCCAGCATGAGCAGGAGCCCGTTTTCAAATAACCGGCCTCAAGCCCTATAAGATCGACGAATTTCGAGGAGGAAACGTGACGCGGTCCCGTGCTGCTGACGACTTTGCGACAATCCGTGCGCGCATGGAGGAGCTACGCCGCGAGCGCGCGCAGGCGCTAGAAGGTTCCGAGGAGCCCGACAATACGATCCAGAGGACCCGCGGGGTTCTCAAAGGCGCTGAAAGCCGGCGATGCGAACAAAACCGCTGGCCGGCCGCCTCTTCAAGTCGACGCTACGGGTCCGGGCGGTAGCGGGGGGCGGGTCCGGGCCGACAAATCGAAGCTGCAGCGCTCAAGCGGCCCGCGAGCCTTGTGGGTTCTTTGCGGGGTTGCTTGAGAAATGGCCGGACCTGGACACGCAGCCGGCTGCCACGCTGGCCGCCTGCAGCGCAGCCGAGCCGGGCCTGAGGAACGTGCTTGGATGATCCTCGAATTGCCGGCGCTCGCCCCGATCGCCGCCTTTCGCCCGCGGTCAGCCTTCGCGAGAATGCTTGCAGCTCCTGCAGCTATCCGCGCCGACGAAATCTCGTCGTCGGGGTGAACGCGCTCTCGGGGCTGCCTCCCGTCGTTTCGGCTTGGCCCTCCGGGATTATGGCGGGGCACCGCAGACGGCGCAGCGCGGCCGCGCTGCGTGCCGCACCCATGTGCGGTGGCCCGCGGCCGACTTCCTGCGGCCGCCCCGGCGGGGGTTCGGACACAGGATCGGCAGCAGGGAAGAGCGGCGCTGATGAGGCCGTCGCTCCCGTGGCGATTCGCTGGTCTCGCAGCCCTCGCCGGCCGATAACGGCGCCGAGGAGACCGTCGTGCTCGCGTCGGCGACCTCGGTCGAAAATCCGGGCATCCGGGCTTGCTCGCCCGCATCCTTCCACGATTCACCGGGGAGACCGGGATCAGGGGCCGTGTTCTCGCGCAAGGCACGGGCCAGGCGCTCGCGACGGCGACGCGCGGTAATGTCGATCTCGTGCTTGTCCACGATCCCATGGCCGCGGGGCATGGCAAGAGTCGCCGGCAGACTGCCCGGGGGATGGGCGCCCTTGCCCCCTCGGAGTGGGGGGACCCGGGTCAGCTTCCGCAACAAAGGCAACTTCCTGGTGTTGGTCGAACGTCATCCGCGATTGCGCTACGACGTGATTTGCTCGTCACGGCCAAACAGCAGCAGGCCAGACAAGAACCCGCCCGGCGTCCTGCCGTCCGGCTGGCGTCGCCGCGAGGCCCAAGCCGCAATCGGCGGCAGTCAGGTTGCCCGCGAGCAGCTGTTGCAGACACCGGCCGATGCACCAAGCTAAGCAACCCGACGGCTAGCACCGGAGCATTCTCGAAAAAGCCCACGCCTACCAGCCTAAATCGAAAGCTAGCGTTGAGCGGGAAGTTTGAGACACGTGAGAATGCCTCCTCAGCTGGGGCCTCAGAAAGCACAGATTGCAGCCCTTGGGGTCGGAGCGAAACGGGTTGTCTCAAACGCTGCCCGGCAACATTGGCGCAAGCCGCGCAAGCCAAAGCTCTCCGTCACCGGGGCTTGACGGGCAAGGCCCCTCCCCAGACCTGAAGACCGGGGTGGTCCGCCCCGGAAACATTTCGATGAAAGAAGGCCGAATGACGCCACGACAGAAGCTGAAAGAGTTGATCGCCCGGCGCCGCTACACGATGGTGCCCGGAGCCTACGATCCATTGACAGCGCGGCTCGTCGAGCAGGCCGGGTTCGAAGCGGTCTATCTGACCGGCGGGGGATATTCGCGAGCGAATGGATATCCCGATCTCGGGCTGCTGAGCTTGTCCGAGAACGTGCGCTTTATCGCGCTGACGGTCGAGGCGGTCGATATCCCGGTTATCGCCGATGCCGATACCGGCTACGGCAATGCGATCAATGTGATCCGCACGGTCCGCGAATATGAAAAATCGGGGGTCGCGGCGTTCCACATCGAGGACCAGGTGAGCCCGAAGAAATGCGGCCATTACGACGGCAAGGATGTCATCAGCCTCGGCGAAATGGTCGGTAAGATCCGCGCCGCCGCCGATACGCGGCGGGACCCCGATCTCGTCATCATCGCGCGCTCGGACGCACGTGCCGTCGAGGGCCTGCCGGCGGCGGTCGACCGGGTCAACACCTACCTTGAAGCCGGTGCGGATGTCGGCTTCGTCGAAGCCCCGCAGAATATCGAGGAGCTGAAGGCCGTCGCGCGCGATATCAGGGGGCCGGCGCTCGTCAATGTGTTCGAGGGCGGCAAGACGCCAATGGTGCCCGCAGCGGAGCTCGAGGCTATGGGCTTCCGGCTCGGCATCTACCCCTCGCAGACGCATCGCGCCGCAATCCGCGCCGCACAGAAGGTGCTGGCGGCGCTGAAGCGAGATGGCGATACTCGCCGCATCGAAGGTGATCTTGCCACGTTCGAAGAACGCGAGGAGGTGGTCGGCACGGCCCGGTGGCGGGCCCTCGAACGAAAGTACCTGCGGATCGAAACTCCCGATAATTCCCGCTAACCCGAGAATTTTTCGGGCCGTCATCCGGAAGCCTTAGATTAACCGGCAAGAATCTCGTTGCGATTAATCGGTCGCCGGGCAGGACCGGTATTCAACCGGCCCGGCCGGGAAGCGGCCTGCAGAAACCGGCAAACGCGCCTCAGGTAAGAATAGGGTCGTCGGTCGACACGGATGATCCTCCCCGCCAGATCTCATTGCTCGGCATGTCTGCCTGGCTGGCGAGGCTGATGCTGTGCGGACGCGGCGCCTCGCTGCCGGTCGCGCGGACCGGAGAGAGGGAATTGGATCGCATTATCGATGCGCTGAACGACGCGCGGGAGCGGTTTGCCGCCGCCCGCCGCGAGTCCGAGGCGCTTGCCGCCGAGGTCGCTGCCGCGGAGCGCCTCGCGGGGCTGGGGCGGGTCGTCGCCGGTGTCGCCCACGAGATCCGCAACACACGATCGAGAATGCGTTCGCAGGCGATGATGCGTGCCGCCGCCAGGCGCTCGCCGACGCCCTGGAACACCCGGCTGGACGGTCTCGTCGCCGAGCTCCTGGCGATGACGCAGCGGCGC
>JAFMSA010000230.1 GCA_017353855.1 Alphaproteobacteria bacterium | reverse complement strand
GTGTCGGTGGGGATGTTCTCGACCGCCGCAACGCTGAAAGCGCGTCGATCTGTCGCTTCAGGCGCGCCGCGTCTGGATATCTCGCGCATTGCTGCGCCGGTCGGATCGTCGCGCCTCTACATCGCCAACGTGTGCTCGGTGAGATTGCGCCCGGTTCTGATCGAATTCGCTTCTGTCCTTACGTCTCTTGTTGCTCCAGCGCGAAGATCAAAGCGTAGCCGCCGGACCAGTCGGGTGGAATCAGGCATGGCCGGGGATCGTTGTGCGCCCAATGCGCCGGTTGATCGAGGATTTCACAGGGGCAGTCAGCGCTGCGCGGAACCAAGGGCGATAAAAACGAGAACAAGCAGGAACTGCAGATCCACATCGGCGGGACGATCGGCGATATGGGCCGCCGCTTTGGACCCCGCCGGGCGCGGCGAGCTGACCGCGGCGAATGCCGAGCGGCATGTCGGCTTTGCGACCTTCGAAACCTTTGCGCAGATCATGACGCCAAAGCGCCTTGAGCTGCTGCGCCACGTACATCGTGGCGGCGGCGCTCGGGCGCGACTACCGCCGCGTGCATGCCGACGTCGCGGCGCTGGCCGGGGCAGGGCTTCTCGATCGCGACGAGCACGGGCTCCATACCGATTCCTGAACGGTCAGGATGGAGACGACAATCGCGCTGTGAGTCAGCGGGTCATCGGCGGCATTTGCGCTGCTCCGGCCGGGCTTTTCTGGAATACTGCCCCTTGCTGGAGGGGTGAAAAACAGCGAGTGGGGCAGGGGAGGATGCGGCGAGGGGCGAGCAATATTCCCGGTTCATTGGCATTGGCTGTGTGCTGAGCCTCGTCGTGATCGGGGTGGTCTACTAGCATTTCGGGCCCCTCGTGACGGGCGACGAGCGCCTGGCATTCCCGACGCTATATTGGAGCTGGTTTTCGGCGCCCGATCCGTCTGCCCATCTCGGCCGGGTTGGCCGCTTGGTTCTCGCGGTCGGCTATCCGTATTATTTCACCGCATGAGCCGCTGATCCAGCCGCTACTCGAGGCGGAGAAGGCCGAGACTTCCGGCGCTACCGGCAACGAACCGCTTGACGCGGTCGGCCACCAGGCGTTGTGCTTAATGATGCATATGCATCGCTGGTGAACAGGTCGCTTATCCTCTGGGCCCCATGGCGTCCGCGTCCTCGACGGGGACAGTCACCTGACGCGGCCCAGCATGCTCGAACCAAAGCATCAGTGGAAAGGTCTCTCCTTCTCGGAACGGCCGAGTAAGGCCCTGCAACATGATGTGAATACCCCCAGGGGTTAGGGTTATGGTCTGCCCGGCGGGTATATCCATTGCGGCGAGCGGACGCATGCTTATGACGCCTCCTATCGAGATCGTGTGCAGCTCGGCCTTCTTTGCGACTGGGGAAGAGATCGCGGTTAGGCGGTCGGTCGTCGACGAGACGATTGTAAAATAGACGGTGCTGTTTAGCGCTTGGCCTAGAGTGGCCCGGGCCCAGGGAGCCTTGATCTCAAGCTGTCCTGTCTGACCCGTAGCTCCATCGGCAACGAGAAGGTAGGTTACGAAAAAGATGAACCCTGCGGTTACTTGATGAAATTTATGTTCGAACAAGCTTAAGGATGACATTTGAATTTCCCTCCCGAATCTGAACTTCCCCGATGTGATTAGGAAAGCTCAAGCAATTTCAATGGCTAAATACAAATTGGTCCCGTAACCGGGTATAATAATTCTTCTTGCCACTGAAATTAATGAGAGGAGTACTACGCAGTTGAAGCCCAGTCAATATTTCAGCCGGAAATCCGTCTAAATCGAAGCGTAAATGGGTACGGGTTAAAGATGATATGGTTATATATCAACCACTTAAGCCATTTTTATCCGGAAGTTAAGTTAGGGTTAATCTTAACGGCAGGGCCGTCACGGAGAGCAAGAGTCCGACACAAGCGGGGCAACGGAGTGCGGCGATCGCCCGACAGGGCGATGGAACTGATCCGCAGCGGCGGGTGCGGGCTCAGATCGCATATTCCCATAGCGGACCCTCCGGAGCATTTGTCCTCCACTCGCCAAAGGGCTCCGGAGGGTCATGGAAATTCCACAGATCGGCGTGAACGGCATCTCTCGCCACGGCAGTTTTCGGCAAGGCGGTCGAACACGCCCTGCTCCGCGAGCGGGGTGCTCGGCTTGGAGATTGCTTTACGCCGCCGCGGACCAGGAGGCCAGGTAGGAGAAGGCATCGGATTTACCACGCGTGTCGGCCCACCGGAGCCTTGCCTTCTGGGTGCCGTTGTTGATCGAGTGCGCGCAGATTGAGGCTGGACACCGGGTTCTCGATGTCGGGTGTGGAACAGGTGGCTTTGCACGTGCGATCGCAGAGATGGCGTCGCCAGCCGTCACAGGGATCGACGTTTCGGAGCGCTTCATCGCGTTCGTGCGATGTGCCAGTGCCGCGGCGGGGTACGGTCGAGTGGAAGATCGGAAGCGCGGAAGCACTGCCCGTCGCAGACGGCTCTTTTGAGGGTGTCCTGCTGTCCCTCGTGCCGCACCAGCTCCGGAATCCCGAGCGCGCATTCGTGGAAGTATTCCGTGCGCTTGTCCCGGGTGGGCGCGTGGTCGTTCGGACGATCGCGCCCGAGGATGTCGCTGGGCGCGTGCCAGCACGGTTTTTCCCGGCGATAGCCGTCGCAGATATGAACGGATGGCGGCACTCGATGCGGTCGAAAGTTGGCTGAGAGATGCAGCGTTCGGTCGTTACCGAACGACGCAGGCTTTTGCGCAATAAGAAGCTGAACCTCGCTGACGAAGAGCGGCAACTGTTGATGGAAGCGCGTATGCGCTACCCCTTCGTCTCGCGATCAGAACTCGAGAGGGGACTGCGCCGCATGCGCGCTGTGGCAAAGTTGAACGCGGACAGCTGGATCAATCCGCGGCCGACGCGCATCATTGCTGTCGCTAAGCGATAATCGGTGCCCGTCGAGGCGTTGCGCAGCCGCCGCATGGAGGGGTCAAAAGTTGCGCGCGGGTGCTGACTCCGGGGTTAACCTCGCCGTGGGAGGCGGGGGTTGGGCCACCGCCCGGCTATTTCGGGTTCGTGTTACCGCCCGGGGGGCTATAGCGACATCGTCCTGCAGATCCGCAGCGGCGGGCCGGAGATCCACGAGACGCGCCAGATGCCGGTCTGGATAGTGCGGGAGGCCCACCGCCGAGGCCTGGGCAACATCAAGCTGTTTGTCGTCTGGCAAAGCGAGGGGCGAAGGTTCGTCTTCGGGGGATATGGTTCCGGTCAGAGGCACAGGCTCGCTTGGACATGTGGGATTTGACCCGCGAAGTGGGATACCGGAACGAAGGCTGCGAAAATCCCCTAATGGCTTTCATGCGCACCCGCTTGCGTGCACGCCCGAGCATCTCAGCGCGGCGCTTTCCATGGCCACGCATTGGCACAGGATCGCCTGTCCGGCTGAGGTGGTAGCAAAGCCGCCCGGCGTTCTGTTCAGTAACGTCGCTCCCATTCGCTTCTCGAGCATCGCGGTCCGCGCTCTGACGGTCAATGTGACCGACGGACAACGCACGAGCGGCTCCCATATGCGCGCCACGGCTCGGAAGAACGGTACATCGTCCTACGGCCACGTTCCAGAGGCTTGTTCATTTATGGACAGCATATGTGAACAAGCGAGCGCTGCAAACAGGTTCAGCGGCACCTATGTCCGTAATGTGGTCGTGATGAAAGAGCGTGAGCCATGGCTGCGGTGAACCAGGCGACGGTTTTTTCGCGGATCGATCGCGCCGCAAGTAATTCGACGACGGCCCATTTCGACCTCGTGCTGTTGCAGCACGTGGCGATGAACATCTCCGACCGGACGCGGCTCTATCGTGAGATCCGGCGCGTTCTGAAGCCAGACGGCAAGCTTGCAACGTTCGACGGCGTGTTGAATGACGAAGCCGAGCCGCACTATCCGGTCCCCTGGGCACGAACACTGGCGACGGGGTTTCTGTTAACCGCGGCCTCGACGCGCGCGGCGATCGAGCGCCGGTCTCCACATCTAGTGTGGCAAGGCGACATGAGCCTGCCAGGGCCTGGATCGCGCAGTCGCGTGCCGCGGGACGAAATCTCATGGAAAGAGCTCGGTATTTTCGCTTGCGGTTTTCGGGGCCGCGTGCACGAAGACCGGAACACCTGGAGAACCACTGATGGCCGCCGCCGCTGTTCCCGCTGATATCATCCCGTCGCGTCCCGCTTGGCGTAGCCTGCTTTGGATCGTCCCGCCCACACTGCTGTGGACGCTGTTGATCTACTGGCAGCCGGCGATTCCGGAAAGCGGCGTTCCGACCACAGCTGCCCGGCTGATGGTCTATGCGCTCATCGCGGTGGGGTTGTGGCTGGGTCTCGAAAGCACCGACCTGACGTCTAGCCAACGCCGCACGACCTGGCTGGCGATCATGATCCCCTACACGCTTTGGTTCGCTGTCGCTTGGAGCGCGGCCATCACTGGCGTCTTCCGCACGGGCGCCTCACCCCCACCTGTGCCCCTGCTGCCGTTGGCGGTCTTCCTGCCGGTGATCATCGGCTCGCCGCTGTTGCTGTTGTCCAAGCGGGTGGGGCAGGTGCTCGTCGCAATGCCGGCGAGTTGGCTCGTCGCTCTTCAGCTTTACCGCCTGCTCGGCAGCGTCTTTCTCGCTGGCGGGCTGCGCGGGGCGCTGCCGGGCGTGTTCGCGTTGCCGGCGGGAATTGGCGATGTGCTGACCGGCCTGTTCGCCGTGCCGGCGGCGATCGCCGTGGCGACAGGCACGGCTCAGGGACGAAGGGCCGCTATCGCCTGGAACATTCTCGGCCTCGCCGATTTCGCGGTCGCGATCACTCTCGGCGCAATCACCTCGCCGGGCCCGTTCCAGTTGATCGTTCCAGACGTGGCGAGCATCGGCGCCGGCGCTTATCCGGGTGTGCTGACCCCCGCTTTCGTGGTGCCAAGCTCGATCCTGCTGCACGCTCTGTCGCTGCGCCAGCTGATCCGACGACACGCCGGGTGATCCCCTTCCAATCCTTCGACTTGCACAAGGACAACAGCGGGCGGATGGAGGAGTTGTCCAATGCGCGCTATCGATCACAACCGAGCGTGGATCGTGGTGGTGCTGCTCTTCATGTTCATGGTAATCGATTTCGCCGACAAGGCAGTGGTCGGGATCGCCGCTGTCTCGATTATGCAGGAGCTGCAACTCGGCCCGCGTCAGTTCGGATTGGTCGGCTCCAGTTTCTTCTTGCTGTTCGCGGTCTCGTCGGTCGCCACCGGCTTTCTTGTCAACCGGGTGCAGACACGCTGGGTGTTGCTGGCGATAGCCTTGATCTGGGCGATGACTCAGTTTCCGATGATCGGCTCGGTCGGGTTTGAAACCCTCTTGGCCGGTCGTATCGCTCTCGGGGCCGGCGAAGGTCCCGCGGCACCGGTGGCGCTGCATTCGGCCTACAAGTGGTTCCCCAACGAACTGCGTACGCTTCCGACCGCTGTCATTGTTCAAGGCGGGGCAATCGGGGTCATGGTGGCACTGCCGCTACTCAACTGGGTCATTGTGCGTTGGACTTGGCATTGGGCTTTCGGCTTGCTCGGTCTGGTCGGCCTCGTCTGGTGCGCGTTGTGGCTCGTCTTCGGCCGCGAAGGGTCGTCGGACAGCGAGAGCGCAACGGTAAAGAATGCGGCACAATCATCCCGGCGGGTCGGCTATGCTCAATTGCTGCTGAGCCCCACGATCTTGGCGTGCTGGGCGGCGTCGTTCGGGGCCAACTGGGCCCTGTCGCTGGCGCTCTCGTGGCAAGGCGCTTACCTGATCAAGGGTCTTGGACTTGCGCAAAGCTCGATCGGGTTCTTGGGAGCACTGACCGCCGGCGGCAGCGCGGTCGCGATGCTTGCGACCGGCTGGTACTCGCAGCGCCTGCTGGCGCGCGGCGTATCGAGCAGACTGGCGCGCGGCATCCTCGGCGGATTGAGCGTCTTGATTGGCGGCGCGGCGCTCGCGATGCTGCCGTACGTTCCGGGCACCCCTGTCAAGATCGCCCTATCGATGCTCGGGGTGGTCCTGCCTTCGGGGATCTACGTCATCAGCAATGCCGTCGTCGGTGAAGTCACCCCGGCGGCGCAACGCGGCGCGCTGCTCGCGATCGGCACCGCAGTCGCGAGCTCGGCCGGCCTGCTCGCGCCCTATATTACGGGCAGTGTTATTGAGAGCGCGACGACACCGCTCGACGGGTTCAACACCGGATTCTTCATGTGCGGGGTCATCATGATGATGGGCGGCGCCGGCGCCATGGCGCTCGTCAATCCCGAGCGCGAGGCGAAACTGCGGTCGAAGTGGCTCCAGCCGCTCACCGCGTATCCGTGAGAGGGCGACCATCGATTTGGGTTGAAAGACAATTTCGCGAGCGCTCTCGGTACATCACCGGATGGGTGCGGCGAACGTCCGTTTGCCACCCAGCTGAGTCCTTCAAGCTGGCTCCAAGCAATGTCGGTTTTGCGCGGTTCCCGCCGCCCAGGCTGTTCGTTTCGAAAGCGCTCCCTTTTGGTGCTGATCCATAGGAGTCAATGGACGAGGCAGCATGCGACGGTAAGCCACCGACGGAGGGTGGGCAGTTTGTGTTGCTTGACTGTAGTTCTACTGCATAGGGCCGGAGATGGCTCTGAGACGACGGTTGATCAAGCTCTTATCCGCGGGTTGCGCCTTCCGTGTCTTCGTCTCGGGGCTGGTCCTTGTCTAAAGGGCGGGCGTCGGGCGGTAGCCCGGCCACGTAACGACAG
>JAFMSA010000820.1 GCA_017353855.1 Alphaproteobacteria bacterium | reverse complement strand
GGCCCCTCGCAGATCGAAGCGCTCGATGTCGGTCGGCGCTCGCTGCACAACGAGGGCTCGTTGTTGCTGATGGAGCGGCTCGGCGACAAGGTCGCGCTCGATCTCGACACGGCGCGCCGTCTGTTCACGTTGATTTGCGTTCTTCATCTGCGGGGGTGAGAGCGTCATGAGGATGCCGCTCGTGCTCGCGTCCGCCTCACCCCGCCGGGTCGATCTGCTGCGGCAAGTGGGACTCGCGCCCGATCGGATCGATCCCGCCGATGTCGATGAGAGCGCCGGCCCTGGCGAGCTGCCGCCCGCCCATGCCCTGCGCCTCGCCGAAGCAAAAGCACGCGCGGTGATGGGGCGCCATCCCGGCGCCTACATCCTGGCGGCGGATACGGTCGTCGCCTGCGGCCGCCGCATACTGCCCAAGACCGAAGAGGAAGCGAGCGCACGATCCTGCCTCGAACTGCTGTCCGGGCGCCGCCATAGAGTGCATGGCGGCGTCGCTTTGATAGACCCCGGGGGCCGGTTGGTATCGCGGCGGGTCGACAGCCAAGTTGTATTCAAACGGCTCAGCGAGGCCGAGATTGCGGCTTATCTGCGCAGCGGCGAATGGCAGGGCAAGGCGGGCGGCTACGCGATCCAGGGTCGCGCGGCCGCACTGATCCGTTGGGTGAGCGGCTCCTATTCGAACATCGTCGGGCTGCCGCTCTTCGAGACCGCGCAACTGCTCACAGGCCGCGGGTATCGAGGAAGTTGCAACGCGAACTGGTGATAGCCGCCGGGCCGGGCGAGTGGCGTGCGGCGCTACTAGAGGCGGGGGTTCCCGTCGAGCTTTTCGTCGAGCGCGGGGACCGCGCGGAGATCGGGAGCATTCATCTGGGCCGGGTGGTCCGGGTCGTCTCGGGGCTGGACGCCGCGATCGTCGATATCGCGGAAGAACGGCCGGGATTCCTGCCGCAGAGCGCGATTGTCCCGCGCGGCAAACGGCTCCATGAAGGTGAACGCGTTCTCGTGCAGATCCGCCGCGAAGCTCAGGATGGCAAGGCGGCGCGGCTCACCATGGCGGTCAGCCTCCGAGGCCGGCATGTCGACATGATCCTTGGACGCCCGGGCCTCGAGGGAAGCGAACTGCTGCCCCAACATGAGCGCGACGAACTCCTCGCCGCGCTGGGCACTTTCATTCGCCCCCGGATCCCGGTCCGCGGGGGATCAGGGGAGAATGTCACCGGGCTGAGGATCCGGGAGGCAGAGCCGCTGACCAAGCTGGTTGCCGAGATGGCACGGCTCGTCGAGCGCCGGCAGGAGATCCTGGATCATACCGCGCGACTGGATCCGCCGGCGCGGATCGATCCCGTGGGGTCCTTCGCAGCTGCGCTCGCCGCCGCGGTGCCGGGAGCCCCAGGACGCATCATTGTCGACGAGCCGGGCGCCGTTCCCGAGATCCGCGCCGCCTTTGCGGCTGCAATTGTCCAGCACCTTCCCGACACCGAATGGCCGGCCGACCTTGACGGGAGCTTCGCCGAGGCCCTTTCCGATATGGTTGCGCTCCCCGGCGGCGGTTCGGCTCATTTCGAGGCAACACGGGCCGGCGCTTTAATCGACGTCGACAGCGGAACCCCGGAAACCGGATCCGCCGAGCGCATCGGACTGGCGACCAACCTCGCCGCGGCCGCCGCCATCGCCCGTCAACTCCGGCTGCGCAACTTGGGAGGGGGCATAGTTATCGACTTTGTCGGCCTGGACGCGAGACTGTCGCGCGAGAAGGTGCGCGCGAGGCTTGCCACGATGCTCCTAACCGATCCTGCGGGCCCGCAAATCCTCGGCTGGACGCGCCTCGGCCATCTCGAGGTCGTGCGGCCGCGTCGGCGCCGTCCTCTCGCAGAGGCTCTGCTCGAGCAGCGCCCGGGCGGCGCTCGCATCAAAACTGCAATCACAGTTGCGCACGAGGCATTACGCACACTGCGGCGAGAAGCGCGGGCGCTGCCGGGGCGGCAATGGCGTCTGACGGTCGCACCCGACGTCGCCGCGGCCCTGACAGGGAGTGCTGCCAGCGCCGTGCAACAGGCAGAACAGCGATTTGCCCGCCATATCGCCGTCAGCATCGATCGCGGTCGCCAGCGAGAGCGGTTTCAAATCGCTCCTTTGTGACTATGTCTGCTTGGTCATGCCCGTGATCGCGGCGATGCCGACACCCGCACCA
>JAFMSA010000819.1 GCA_017353855.1 Alphaproteobacteria bacterium | reverse complement strand
GCGATGGCGATCTTGAGCAAATGAACCCCGATTTCCGGAAGGCGCTGGCACGCCTGGTGCCGATCTTCATGCCCGAGCTGTTGTTCCGGCTGGGATCGGACGGGCAGCCGCTCTTCAAGGAGTTCGCGGCGGCGATCAGCCCGACCGAGTTCATGCCCGGCAAAGTCTTCGGCGCTGGCGCGATGGCGCCGATCGAGTACTGCGTCGAACTGGCCGAAGGCCGTGTGGCGCCGCCCGCCAACCTCGACATCGCGACGATCCAGGAGCAGGAGCTGGCGATGATGTTCAGCTTCCATGTCAACCAATACCTGGCGCGGCGCGCCACCGACTGGCAGGCGCGCGGCTTTACCGAAACGCTCGCTGATTTCGCCGCCCTCAACGCGCGCTCTAAATTCTGGGGCGATGACGGCCGCGCCGGCTTCAAGAACTGGGAAGAAGTGACCGACCCGCGTAACCAACGGGGCGGACGCCAAGGCATCGACGAACGCATCATGCTGCGCGAGCTCCTGCGCCGCGTCGATATGATGGTGTTGCTGGAGAACCGGCTCGACGCATTCGTGCGCCTGCACACGCCCTTGCCGCCTGCCAAGATCGGCGGTCCCCACGACCCGCTCGGGGGGCGCAGCAATCTGCGTCTCGAATCGTTCTACGGCCCGAATGCCGGCTTGACCGAAGTGCTGATCCCGGCCGGCTACGTGACGACAATCTATGACCCGGTCTTCACGCTCAGCGGCGAGGGTAGCCGCTACGTCTCGGTGACCTCCGACATCCCCACGACTGTCGCGGAACCCGGCCTTCCTTTCTCGCTGGTTTTCCGAGCGGAGCCGGGAAGGGAAGATGTCCTCCTCGAGATCGCCGCCGCCTACGAAGCCGCCTCGAAGCGCCGCGTTCCACCGCCCGCCTTCGGCCCCCTGGCCAACGGGGTTTGAAGGACGAAACCACGCGCCCGCTCAGCAGTCAGCCTTATAAAAGGCTAAATTGCACGCCAACAATTTCTTGCGCAGGTTGGGTTATGTCCGTTCGATCGTTTCAGGCCATCGAGATGTGTGTCCCCGAAAACGGATCTCATGCGCGATGGGGCGCCCACCGAATCCCGGCTCGGCCGGTTGCCGCAGCCCTCTCGCAGGAACTCGATTTACAAGACGGCTGTGGAGGCAGAACAGCAGCTCAAATAACAAGATCGAGCAAACTCGCGGTCAAGCCGGTAAAAACGGGAATGCTGCCGCTTCCGGCTGTCGCCGGCTTGTTGTTCCTCACGGCCGGCTGGCTCACGTTCGCGGCGGCCGCCACGCCGGGCCCGATGGACGCGGTGCGGCAGTTCTACGGCGTGCTGCTCGATACGATGCAGCATGGTCCGGCGCTGGGAGCCAAAGGGCGCTATCAGAAACTGGAGCCGGTCGTGCTCAGAACATTCGACGTGCCGTTTATGACGCGGCTGTCGATCGGACCCTCGTGGAGCAAATTGACTCCCGAGCAGAAGCGGCGCGCGGCGACCGCCTACGGCCGCTATATCACCGCCGTCTACGCCACGCGGTTCGACGAATATTCCGGCGAAAAATTCCAGGTTCTCGGTGAGCAGCAGATCAAGCACGGCACGCTCGTCAAATCGCAAATCATCAAATCGAACGGCGAGCCGGTATCGATCAATTACGTGCTGCACGACAACAATGTCGCGTGGCAGATTCGTGACGCCTACCTGTCCGGCTCGATCAGCGAACTGGCGACGCGGCGGTCGGAATTCTCGGCGATCCTGCGGACAAACGGCATCGACGCTCTGATCGCCACCTTGAACAAGAAGGCCGACGACCTCCAGATTTGAGGCTAGCGATTTTCGTCCCCGCAATCGCCGGTCAGCTGCATCAGCTCGCGCGATTTCGCGAAAACCCCTTCGACCTTCGCATTTTCCACGGCGTCGAGTGGCAGGCCGAAGACCTGCGCATTGTCGGCCAGATGCCGCGCAATGCCGAGCCGGGCGCCGATAACGACGCCGGCAACCACCGGCCGGTCGAGGACATCGCGGATGCCGATATTCGCGAGCTCACACTGTGATCGCCAGGCGATTTGCTGCAACGTGCCGAGCAGTTCCTGGAACAGCCCCCAGGCCCAGGAGTCGATCACCAAATCTCTCCCGGGCGGATATCCCTGCCTTCAGGCATGGCGAGGAGCTCCCTCGCATGGACGGGAGGACTCCC
>JAFMSA010000818.1 GCA_017353855.1 Alphaproteobacteria bacterium | reverse complement strand
TCAATTGCACCCCCGGCTGTCGCGGCGTGATTTTCCTTCGTTGCATTCGTGCCGGCCGAGCTTGTCGCCCCGCAGCGCGCGATGACGGCTCGACTGCCGTCTCGGAAGCTTCACTCCACTCGAGCGCAAGAGGGCGTGACCACGAAGCTCCTCGTCGCCCGCTGCCCGTTTCCCGTGCCGGAGCGTTCCGGTGCCGCCGTCAATCGCGAAGAAAGCCGCCCACTTTACCTGGCGATCCGTTACATAGGGGCGATGATCGAGCCGGCCGTTAGAGTCAGCAACCTCGTCAAGCGCTATCCGACCGCGGTCGCGGTGGATGGGATCAGCTTTACGGTCGCGCGCGGGGTCACGGCGGCGCTGCTCGGCGGCAACGGCGCCGGCAAGACGACGACGCTGTCGATATTGCTCGGGCTTCTGCTGCCGACCGGCGGTACGGTGCGGGTTCTCGGCGAGGACATGCTGCGTCATCGCTACCGCGTGCTGTCGCGGATGAATTTCTCCTCCCCATTTGTCGACCTGCCGCACCGGCTGACTGTGCGTCAGAACCTGCTGATCTATGCCCGCCTCTACGGTCTGCCGCGTCGTCACGAGCGGATAGAGTGCCTGGCAGGCGATCTTCAGATCTCGGCCTTTCTCGACCGGCCTGCGGGCAAGCTATCGGCCGGACAGAAGACGCGGGTGGCACTGGCCAAGGCGCTTCTGAACGAGCCCGAGCTTTTGCTGCTCGACGAGCCGACCGCCTCGCTCGATCCCGATACCGGGGATTGGGTGCGCAGCTATCTGGAAAGCTATCGCGCGCGGACCGGGGCGACGATTGTGATGGCCTCGCACAATATGAGCGAGGTCGAGCGCCTTTGCTCGAAGGTCATGATGATGAAGGCAGGTCGCATTGTCGACCGCGGCAGCCCGCAGGCGCTGGTCGATCGGTACGGCCGCACCAACCTCGAAGAGGTGTTTGTGCACATAGCGCGCGGGCCGCGGATGGAGCTGGAAACGGCAAAATGAGCCGCGAGCTTGGTGGTTCGGCGGGCCGCATCTGGGCGATGCTACTGCGCTACCTCTACCTGCTGCGCAGCTCCTGGCCGCGGACCCTTGAGCTCCTTTATTGGCCCACGCTGCAGATGCTGATCTGGGGCTTCATGAGCCAGTTCCTCTACGCCAACAGCACTTACGTGTTTCGCGCTTTCGGCGTGCTGATGGCGGCCGTGATGCTGTGGGACGTGCTGTTTCGCGGCCAGCTCGGCCTGTCGATGTCGTTTCTCGAGGAGATGTGGGCGCGCAATCTCGGACATCTCTTCGTGACCCCGTTGCGGCCCTATGAGTGGGTGGTCTCGCTGCTCTCGATGAGCATGGTTCGCGTGCTGCTCGGGATCCTGCCGGCGGCACTGCTGGCGATCCCGTTCTATCACTACTCGATCTTTGCGATGGGATTGCCGCTTGTCGCGTTCTTCGCCGTTCTGTTGATGATGGGCTGGGCCCTCGGCCTGGCGATCTGCGGGTTGATCCTGCGCCAGGGCATGGGGGCGGAGGGGCTGGCCTGGACCGTCGTGTTTACGATCTCGCCGATCAGTGCAGTCTATTATCCGGTTTCGACCTTGCCGGGCTGGCTGCAACACGCGTCGTGGATATTGCCGTCGACCTATGTTTTCGAGGGGATGCGCGCGGTGCTCTTCTCGGGCGTCTTCCATACCGATTATTTCTTTTCCGCCGTCGCACTGGACGTTGTTTACCTGGCGCTTGGTGCAACCGTCTTCTTTGTCGCGCTTTACAACGCGCGACGGCGCGGGGCGCTGCTGCAGATGGGCGAATGAGATCAGCCCGGGCCGCTGACACCTGCCTCGGCGAAGGTGGCCATCCCGGTATGGCATGCGAGCGCGGCTTTCAGCACGGCGATGCCGAGAGTTGCGCCGGAGGCCTCGCCGAGACGCATTCCGAGGTCGAAGAGCGGCTGTTGACCGATTGTCTCGAGGAGCCGGCGGTGGCCCGGCTCGGCCGAGAGATGTGCGACGATGCAATGGTCGAGAGCGTGCGGGTCGGCTGCGAACAGCACTGCGGCGGCGGCGGTCGAAGCAAAGCCGTCGAGCACCACCGGCACGCGGCCGAGCCGCGCTGCGATGACCGCCCCGGCGATCGCGGCGAGCTCGAGCCCGCCCAGCCGGCGCAGCATGTCGAAGGGATCGCGGGCCGCCGGCCGATGCCGCG
>JAFMSA010000229.1 GCA_017353855.1 Alphaproteobacteria bacterium | reverse complement strand
CACGCGGGCGCGGGCCGACCAGTACGCGCGAATGGATCGTGCGGTCGCGCCTCTAACGAAGGAGCTATTGGACTTGGCGGCGCTCGGGCCAGGCGAGCGCGTAGTCCATATTGGCTGCGGCCCGGCACGACAGTACTCGAGCTGGCGAAGCAAGTCGGCCCGGGTGGTCATGTCCTTTGTGCAGATGTCTCCGAGGCGTCGGTCGCCCGATCGCGCGAACGGATCGCTGCTGCCGGCCTGCGGCACGCGGAGGTCATCGTCGCCGACGCTTCTGTCCATCCCTTCCCGCCCGACAGCTTCGAGCTAGCCTTCTCGCGCTTGGAATCATGTGGGTTTGGAGAGGTTTCACTGACGCCGCTTGACCCGGTAATTCAACTCGCCGGCCCCGCAGGAGAAGCAGAGGCGGCAGACTTCGGCATGGCGATAGCCCACTGATGCGCGTGCTTCCGAGCCTTTCAGAAGCGCAACGCGAGGATGTGCGTGCGACCCTTGAGGCCTACTTCAAACGGCACGCCACACCACAAGGCGTCATTTTGCCGGCCGAGATCTGGGTGGTACGAGCGCGCGTTTGACGCTGCGTCTCCCTGCGGCGTGACCAGCTGAATTACCGGGTCGGGTCTCGCGGCTTCAAACGGGCAGGCTGAATTCAGGCTGCTCAGCCTCTTCCGCCGCGAGCGAAGACATGGAGATGCCCAGGAGCCGAATGCCTCTAGCGACAGGAAAGAGAGGTTCGAGCAGGGCGTCGCCGAGCTGTTCGAGCTCGCTTCGCGTCCTGACCGGCGTCTGACCGGTGCGGCTGCGCGTAATGATCTGAAAGTTGGCGAACTTGACCTTGAGCGTGACGGTGCGGCCGCGAGTGCCGGAGCCCTCGCAGTAGCCCCACACCTTGTCGACGATCTCTTGAAGTGCGCCCCGCGCGGCTTCATAGGCAAAAAGATCGGCGGGGAACGTGTTCTCGGCGCCGACGGATTTGCGTATTCGGTCCGGGCGGACAGGCCGCTCGTCGATGCCGCGTGCGGCCCAGTAATAGTAGGAGCCCGCCTTCCCGAAATGGTGCTGTAGGAACTCCAGGTTCTGGCCCTTTAGGTCGAGCCCGGTTTCTATGCCGAGACCCGACATCTTCCTCGCGGTGGCGGGTCCGACGCCGTGAAACTTCCTGACCGGCAGTGTCTCGACGAAGCGCGGCCCCATTTTCGGGGTAATGACGAAAAGCCCGTCCGGCTTGCGGTGATCCGAGGCGAGTTTGGCGAGGAACTTGTTATAGGAGACGCCGGCCGACGCCGTGAGCTCGGTTTCGACGCGAATCCTTGCCCGGATTTCCTCCGCGATCTGTGTCGCCAGGCTGATCCCTTTGAGGTTCTCAGTGACGTCGAGATAGGCTTCGTCAAGCGACAATGGCTCGATAATCGGCGTGTAGGCGGCGAAGATCTCCCGGATCCGCAGAGAGATCGCCCTGTAGGCATCAAAGCGCGGCCTGACGAAGATCAGATCGGGGCATTTCCGCTTGGCAGTAATCGACGGCATCGCGGAATGCACCCCGAACTTCCGTGCCTCGTAGCTGGCCGCCGCGACGACGCCGCGTTCGCGCGATCCACCAACCGCCACCGGCTTCCCGCGCAGCTCGGGATTGTCCCGCTGTTCGACCGATGCGTAGAACGCGTCCATGTCGATATGGAGGATTTTGCGGAGGTTGGCCGCCTCGGCCGAGGATTGTTTCGTCCGCCCTTCGATTTCCATGCGAGCCCTCGCCGGATCGTTGGCCAAGGGGAGGACGCGGTTCGCTCGAACCGCGTGTTATGGATAGGTAACCGATAGCGCCGGCCGGCGCCACCGGCTAACCTTCGCCCGAGTGAACCCCAAAATAGCGAGGAAAGGGACATGCATTTCGGCGGCGCGATGTTCTTTACCGATTATTCCATGTCGGCGCCGGAGCTTGCCCGTGCCCTCGAGGAGCGCGGTTTCGAGTCGGTCTGGGCGCCCGAGCACTCGCATATCCCGCTGTCGCGCAAGACACCGTTCCCGGGAGGCGGCGATCTGCCGAAACCGTATTTCGACGCGATGGACCCGTTCGTGGTGCTGGCCGCAGCCGCCCAGGCGACCAGGACCATCAAACTGGGCACCGGCGTGGCACTCATTCAGCAGCGTGATGTGATCCAGACCGCGAAGCTCGTCGCCTCAACCGACCAGGTCAGCCAGGGACGGTTCCTGTTTGGCGTCGGCGGCGGCTGGAACCAGGACGAAATGGAAGACCACGGCACCGTCTATGCGACCCGCTTCAAGCGGGTGCGCGAATCGATCGAGGCGATGAAGGAAATCTGGACGAAGGAGACAGCGGAGTATCACGGCGAATTCGTCAATTTCGATCCGATGATCGCCCGGCCCAAACCGGTCCAGAAACCGCATCCACCGATCCATGTCGGTGGCGCTTTTCCGCATGGCGCACGGCGCGCCATCCGCTATGGCGATGGTTGGATTCCAGGTGGCGATATCCGCGAGGTCCTGCCGAAATTCCGCCAGATAGCCCGCGAGGCCGGCCGCGATCCAGCTGGCATCGAAATCACCTCGTTCGCACTCGGCGAGGATCTCGACCGGGTGAAGCGCCTCAATGAAATGGGCGTTGCCCGCGTCGTGCCGATGTTCCCGCCCGAGAAGGCAGACAAGGTGCTGCCGATCGTGGATCGGTGGACGAAAATCATGCAGCAGGTGAACGGTTAAACCTGGCCCGGATCGATCCGCGGGTGGGAGCGCGCAGTGCCTCAAGACATGGCGCGACCGCCCGGCGGAAGGCGTCGCGCCGAGGCGACGGCGCTCCCCGTTGGCCAGCCTTCCGATGGGCCGGAGTGCCGCACGAGATCAAATTCGACGGTTACCGCATGCATGCCCGGCTGGACCGCGGCTCGGTCCGGCTGCTGACCCGCACCGCGCTCGACTGGACTCCCAAATACCCGTCGATCGCCGCGGCGGTCGCAAAGCTCACGGCGCGGCAGGCCTATCTCGACGGCGAGCTGTGCGGCGTCCGCCCTGACGGCACCACCTCGTTCAGCCTGATCCAGAACGCATCAGACACCGGTAACAGCGGCGCTCTCGTCTTTTCCTTTTCGATTTGCTTCACCTCGATGGCGCCGCGATTGCCCCCATGCCGCTTACGGAGCGCAAGGAACGTCTGCGCGTGTGCGGCCTCGGCGCTGCACTTCAGCGATCACCAGATCGGGCACGGGTCTAAGATCATGCCTGCGCGCTGAAAGTGGAAGGGATCGTCTCGAAGCGGGTCGATGCGCCCTACGCTCCCGGCAATCGCGGCCTGTGGCTTAAAGGCTTAAAGTGAAATGTCTGAACCGCGAGGAGTTCGTGGTGGTCGGCTGGACCGCGTATCACTAACCATCAGGCACCAGAGATAGCCTCAACTTCAGCTTTTCTGCACCCTTGAATGATCCCGTGTGAGTCCAGCGTTGGGTCCAACACGGGGAGTTTCACAAGGATGCGAGCGATGCCGTATCTACAAATCGTCAGCGGAAAATACCGGGTTCGGATCGTAGTGCCTCCGGAGCTCCGGCCGTATCTGCCGCCGCCCCATACCGGCAAGGCCAATCTGACGCGAGCGCTCGGCACCGGAAATCAACGTGAGGCCAACCGGTTAGCCGTCATATGGATTGCAGATTTCCAGGCCGCGATCACCAGCGCCGCTTCGATCACGGAAAATCCCCAAGGGTATGATTGGATCACGCGGTATCGCGCCTATCACCGCGGCCAGAACCGATTTCCTCCTGAGGCGCGTCTTGTCCGACCGCCCCCGGCGCCGGCACTACCGGAGACGCAGACCAACCCGGTCCCCTTTGATCGGATCATCCTGCTCTGGGCGAAACAGACGAACGCGCCGAAAAAGGGCAACCAAGACATGAAGGCAAAGTGTGGCCGGTTCGCTGAATGGCTTGGTCACGATGACATGGCGCGCGTCGAGTTTGAGAACTGCCGAGATTACCGCGACGCGATGATCGACGAAGGCGATCTATCATCCGGCTCTATCTTGAACCACCTCAAGCTGTTGAAGGCGCTGTTCACCTACGGGTTCGACAACGAGCACATTACGACGAATCCGATGGCCCGGATCAAATACAGTGCCGGCGATAGGAAGGAGCGCGACGATTTCACGCCGGAAGAACGCAAGCTGATCTTGACCCTGGCTCGCGAGGCTGCGCCGCACGTTTACTGGATTAACTGGGTTTGCTCCTTCCTTGGAACGCGAACTTCAGAGGTGGCCGACGCCAGCACCCTCGACATCGAGTGTATTGATGGGATCTGGGTCATGAGTATCCATCGAAAGCACCGCTCGCGCGATCAGCGGCTCAAGACCAAGGTATCGACACGCAAGCTCGCGTTGCACGGGGCACTGCTCGACGAGGGTTTTGTCGATTATTGGAGATCATTACCGCTGGGCGGGCCGCTATTCCCCAACATGCCGCTCGACACCTACGGCAAGCGAGCCAGCAAGGTAACGACCGAGTGCTCGATCTGGCTGCGCAACGTCGTCAAGATCACTGACCCGAACAAACCGTTTTATTCGCACCGGCACACTGCGACTTCCTATCTGCGCAACACCCGGCTTCCCGATGGATCACCCGCTGTCAAAGAGGATATCGAGCGCTACATTCTCGGCCATGCGGGCAAGGGGGCGCATGCTGGCTATGGCAAGCGGTGGTTCGAGACACTGAAGGCCGCAGTCGAAGTCATCCCGAACCCGCTCAAGGATACTGTAAGTGGGGAGCCAACGCGCCAATAGATCTTATTCTCCGCAGTAGGTTTCGTCCTGACTCTGGTCGCGGCGATCGGCGCGTTCGACGGCGAACTTTTTCGGATCATCGCTTCCGGATTGCCCGAACGGTGCGCACACCCGATGCCGCAGACGGGACCGCGCCGTTTCTTTATTGACGGCGATGCCCGTTCAAAGGTCGGTTATGGGAGGGAAACCGGAGAAAATATGCTCAGTTCGAGGTTTACCGCCCATGACCCTAAGCCGACCTCGGGCAGGGCACGCCTGAGAGAAAAACGGCTGGGTAGAAAAGGCCGCCAATCACTGCTGTCGGACGTTGCGCTTTTCCCGCTGCGTTACGGCTACCTGCTGGACCGCAAGTAGCCGCAAATTGATGAGGCTCAGCGGGAAGGAATAAGCGGGTTCGGCGGTGGCGGGCGCAGCAGCAGCACAAGCAGGATACCGAGCAGCGAAACCCAGGAAATCAGCCAGAACGCGTCGATGTAGGCCCGCACATAAGCCTCGCGGCGCACAATGCTGGCGAGCACCGCCGTGCCCTGCGCGCCTGGCTCGCCAATCCCCGTCGCACGGCTGCCGAATGGGCCGGCCAACTGCGCGGTCGCCTGCTCGGTCGCCGGCGGACCGGTCACCACGTGCAGTCCGATCAAATTCGAATAGACCTGCTCGCGAACGCGCACAAACGTCTGGATCACCGCACTGCCCATTTCACTGCCCAGCCACCGCGCGATCTGGATCGTTGTGGCGATCGCCGCCGCCAGCGCCGGCGTGATGTTGGCGACGGCGAAGGCGATCACCGAGGTGATCGCAAAAGCGAAACCGACGGCCTCGATCAGCTGTGCGACGATGAAATTCCCACCGACCCAATCGTGAGTCAGCCCGGTCTGGATCCAGCTGCCGATCGAGATCATCGTGGCCCCAAACACCAGCAACAGCCGGGCATCGATTCGCTTCAGCAATAGCGCGACGAGCGGCACCAGCACGAATTGCGGCAGCGCTATCCAGTTGAGCGCGTCACCGATCTGCAAGGCGCGCAATCCCTGGACGCGGGTCAGATAGTCGGGCACCGCAAAGGAAGCCCCGGTGGTCCCGAAACCGGGGTAGATAACGATCAGCAGAGCCGCCGCTGCGATATTGCGCTGAGCCAGTACGCTCAGATGGATCAGCGGGTATGCGACGCGGGCCTCGAGCATGATAAAGGCGACGACGAGCACGCCGCCGGCAAGCAGGAGCCCGGTCAGCACTCCTGAATTGAACCAGTCGAGCCGGTTGCCCTGATCAAGGCCGGCATAGATGAGGCCGAAGCCGACACCCGCATAGACGATGCCGGTCCAATCGGTTCGCCGAAGCAAATCGCGGTCCACCGGTCGATGCGGCATCGCGACCGCGGTGAGGAGCAGCATCACCGGCGTCAGCGCCGCGTTCTGCCAGAAGATCCATTCCCAATGCCCGGCCTCCGAATACCATCCCTCTACCGCGCTGCCGATATTCTGCGAAAAGGCGAAGCGGAACGCGTAGGCGGCGATGCCCCAGATCCGCCATTGTGGGGCCAGGCTGCGCACGACGAAGCCGAGCGCCGCGGGAATGAAGGCGCCGACCGCGAGCCCGCGGACAAATTGCAGCCCGATCAGCGTGTTGTAATCATGCACGAGCGGAGGCGGCAGCGAGGCTAATGTAAAGACCGCGCCAGTCCACAGCAGCACGCGGCGGGTGCTGAGCACGGTGCCCATCCACGCCGCCGCCGGCGTCACGACCATTTGCGCGGCCGAGAAGATCGTGCTGATCCACGAGCCGTCGTCGAAGCCGAGGCCGAGCGCGCCGCGGATATCGGCGAGACCTTGCGTCGTGAGCCGCGCGTTGAGGGTCGAGATGATCGCGCCCATCATCACCGCGACAACCCCGACGGCGGGATACTCGCAGCGGCCTACCGCGGGCAGCGGTATCGGCGTTACCCCTGTTATCGCCGGTTCGGTCAAGGCGGCGGTGTGGTGTCGGTGAGGATTGTCGCGATGACGGACATGCCCGGCCGCAACTTGCCGGCCAACGGGTTGTCGGG
>JAFMSA010000817.1 GCA_017353855.1 Alphaproteobacteria bacterium | reverse complement strand
CGCGGCGCGCGCGTGGCACGCCGCGCGTCGCAATGCGCCTGCTGCGCCGGATTCGGGACTTTGCGGCGGTTCAGGATCTCTCGAGCATCGATGCGCAAGCCGCCGACGCGGCATTGCGGCGACTGGATGTGGACGGCCGCGGGCTCGACGGCATGGATCGGCGCTATCTGCGCTGCATTGCCGAAAACTACGCGGGCGGCCCGGTCGGGGTCGAGACGATCGCGACGGCGCTGGGCGACGAGCGGGACGTGATCGAAGAAGTCATCGAGCCGTTTCTGGTCCAAGAGGGTTTTGTGCAGCGCACGCCGCGCGGCCGAGTGCTGACCCGCATCGCCTTTGGCCATCTCGATCTGCCGATGCCGGCCAACCTGCCCGCTCAGCTCGAGCTGCTTCCTGCGCCGCCGCCCGAGGCCGAAAGCCTCCCTTGAATGGCAATCGCGAAGCGTCGAGAGGCCGCTCGTCACCCCGCGCAGAAGCCTTGTTAAGGCTGGGGCGCGATATCGGATCTCGCGCTGAAAACCAAGGAAGCACCGTAATGCCAAAGATCGTCCCAAAACACGCCATAAAGGGCCGACAATAATGCAGCCAAGTGCCGCTGATGCCTTACCGCTGGTTGGATCGATCTCGCATGATCTCTCGATCGTCGGGCTGTTCGTACAGTCCGACGCGATCGTCAAATTTGTGATGCTGCTCCTGCTGCTCGCCTCGCTGTGGTCATGGGCGGTCATCTTTGACAAGCTGATCCGGATACGCCGGTTGCGGCACGCTGCGTCGAATTTCGAGGAGACCTTCTGGTCCGGCGGCTCGCTCGACGATCTCTACGAGCGGGTCGGTCAGCGGCCTCCTGATCCGATGACGGCCGTGTTTTCGGCAGCAATGCGGGAGTGGCGGCGCAGCGCCGCGAAGAACCTGCTGGGCACCCCGGGGATGCGGGCCAGTCTGCAGCAGCGCATCGAGCGGGTCATGACCGTAACGGTCGGGCGTGAGATGGAACGGCTTGAGCGGTTTATGGCGTTCCTCGCCACGGTCGGCTCGACAGCGCCGTTTGTCGGGTTGTTCGGGACTGTCTGGGGCATCATGAACAGCTTCCAGTCCATCGCAGCCTCGAAGAACACCAGTCTCGCCGTCGTAGCTCCCGGCATTGCCGAATCGCTGTTTGCCACCGCACTCGGGCTCGTCGCTGCGATACCGGCCGTCATCGCCTACAACAAGCTCGCATCCGATTTTGGGCGTTACGCCGGCCGACTCGAAGCGTTCGCCAGCGAGTTCAGTGCAATACTTTCGCGCCAGCTCGACGAGCGGCCCTGACAATGGCCCTTTCAGGTCTCGGCGGTAACGGCCATCGCCCTCCGGCGCGTTACCGCCCGATGTCGGAAATCAACGTGACGCCGCTGGTCGACGTCATGCTGGTGCTGTTGGTCGTTTTCATGGTTGCAGCCCCGTTATTGACGGTCGGGGTACCGGTCGATCTGCCACAAACCCAGGCGCCGCCGATTACAGAGCCGAAGGAGCCGCTCGTCATCACGATCAATGGCGAAGGCCGGATTTTCCTCCAACAGACGGAGATCCCGACAGATTCGCTCGTATCGCGCCTGCAGGCGATCACCGGCGGCAATCCCGACGCGCCTCTCTACGTGCGCGGCGACCGGGCGATCAATTACGGCCGTGTGGTCGAGGTGATGAGCCTGGTCAGCGCGGCGGGGTTCCACAAGGTGTCGTTGATAGCCGAATCACCCAAAAGCACGTCGGGGAAAGCTGCGGTCGGGGGACCTTCATCCGACCGGTCGGCGCGGACGGCCAAACGCTGAAAAGGGGTTTGGCGCCGATGAGCCTGGCGATTGCAGAGCCGATGCGGCAACGGGCAGGCGCGGATCCCGGCGAGCTGCCGGCCGGCATTTCTACCCGCGCCGTGGCGTTCTCGGCGGCGCTGCATGTCGTCCTCGGCGCCCTGTTGATCATCGGCCTTCCCAGGTTGTTCAGTCCGCCCCAGCCTGAAGAGCTGCCAACGACGGTGCAGCTCGTGACGATTGCGCCGGAAACCCGCGCCACCCGTCCCAACCTCAATCCGCGGCCCGAGGCCAAGCCGGAACTGCCGGACGTCGAGCCGCCGGCAGCCCGGCCGGAGCCGAAGCCGGAGCCGCCGAAACCTGCACCGGTTCCGCCCCCCGCGGCCGCCGCCTCGCCGGCACCCGAGGCGGCAAAGCC
>JAFMSA010000023.1 GCA_017353855.1 Alphaproteobacteria bacterium | reverse complement strand
CGAGCCCCGATGCGGCGGCAGCCTGCTCGGGCAGCGCCAGCCCGATGATGCGCCCCTGCCCGCGGATATCGACCCGCGTGTGCGGGTCGTTCAGGACACCGGTCGGCGACGCCGAAATATCCGCTTCGAGATGCTCCACGTTCGACGGGCCGAGCCGCATCCCACGGCCGGAGAAGTTGAGATCGAGCCTCGGGCGGTCATCGGTCCCCGTCACCTCGGCTGTGAGGCTCGCGGCACCGCCGACCGGCTGGCCGAGCAGCGGGGCGGCGCGTGCAAGTTCAGGAAGATCGGCACGCAGATGCGCAACGAGGGTTTTGTCAGTCCTGCCGAACTCGGCATCGCCAGCCAGCGTCCCCGCCGCGGTCTCGAGCGACCGCAAGTTAACGATGAGCCGTTCGCCGAACGTGGCGCGCAACGAAAGCGTTATCGGATCGCCGGCCAGCGGTGCAAACTCCGCCGGGAGCAGCGGCGTGAGCGTGGCGGTAGCCGATACGCCGAGCACGGTCTTGGCAGCCGCCGCAAGCGTCAAATCAGCATCGAAACGGGCCACCGCACCCGCCGAGGCGCTCATCTGCCCGTGCCAATCCGTAACCGGTCCGGCCCCATGCAACGCCAGGGCGAGCGGCTGGCGGTCGGTGCGGCCGAAGAGCCGGTCGGCCAGCAGCCCGGTGGGGTCGGCTGCGTCGAGCCGTACACTGAGAACCGGCGGCGCTCCGGCGAGCTCGAGGGCCAGCGTGATGTTTCCCGCAGACCCGTCGGTCCGGTGCAAGTCAAGGGCAATGTGCGCCGTCGCTCGGATGAGCTCGGCACTGCCGTCGAGCGCTGCAACGAGCTGCTCCCCCAGAACCGGTGGAGCAAGTGTCAAGCGGCCGATCGAGAGGCGGTCGAGGGCGACACCGACGGGGAGGCGGGGAACCGTGAGGTAGTCGGTGAACGGCTTCGTCGATCGCGCGGTACTGATTCGCGCCATCTCGATCTCGGCAATCGACAGGGACCGGATATGAGCCTGCCCCGCGAGCAATGCTGTCGCTGAGATGTCGACGCCGATGTCGCGCATAGTGAGGTAGACGCCGTCGCGGTCGCCGATCTCGATGCGCTCGATCGTCATTCGGAACGGCACAATGCCGCCAAGCCTGCCGACGGTTACTGTAAAATCAGGGCTGCTCGCACTCCTCGCGATCTCTTTTTCCAGCCACTGCTTGCCGATTTGCGTCTGTAGCAGGGCGAAAACCGCGACCAGGAGAAACAGCACGGCAGCCAGCGCCGTGCCGAGCCAGCGAAGGACCTTTCCCGCATACCGCATCAGAACGCTTGTCCGAGGCTGATATAGATCTGGATGGGAGAATCGCCGCTGCGTCGGCGCATCGGTGTAGCCAGATCGACCCGCAACGGTCCGAAGGTCGTATAATAGCGGAAACCGAGACCAAGACCGTAGAGAAGCGTACGGCCGAGCTGCGGCAAGGGGCTCTCGTAATAGCTGCCGGCATCGACAAACGGCACGATACCGATCGTGTCGGTGATTTTGACCCGCGCTTCGAGATTGAGCACCAGGCTCGATCGGCCGCCGAACGGCTTGTTGCCGATGTCGCGCGGACCAGCGAGTTGATAGCCATAAGGCCGGATCGAGCCGCCCCCGCCGGCGTAGATCCGCTGGTCGGCCGGCAGCAGGGCGAGCGGCGCGCCGTCGAGTGAAGCGAGTGCCAGTCTGCCGGCGAGGGTCGTTCGCTGCTGTGCGCCGAGGCTCCAGTAGCCGCTGCCGGAAAGCTGATTCGAAACGAAGGTCAGGTTGGGTCCGGACAAGGTATGCGCGGGCATCACCGAGAGCTGCGCGCGATATCCGCGCGTCGGGTTCAGCAGATTGTCGGTCTCGTCGAGCTTGAGGTAAGCCGGTATCGCGATCAGCGAATAGTGCTGGGTGGGCGCGGCTGCGGTCGTCGGATTGGGGTTGGCCTGCGGGGCGACATTTGCTTTTGTGCCTTGAAGGCCCGCCCCGACGGTCAGCTCAGAGCCAAAACGCCGTTCGAGCCCGAGCGAGACAACCCCGCGGCGGCTGTGATAAGCGATCGGCTTGTCGTCGACGATCTCTGCGCTGGCCAGGAGATCCTGGTCGACGGTCAAGAAGTCGGGCTTGCGGAAATTGGTCCTGAACCCGGCAACCTGCTGGCCGCCTTCGCCGGTCACCCTCAGCGACTCGGCGTTCCCGAAGAGATTCCGGTTTTCCCAGTAGAGCCGCGCCCCCGGGCCCTGGCTGGTGTTGTACGCGAGCCCCACCCCGACCGTACGGTGCAACCTTTCCTTGGCATCGATGGTCATCCGGACATTTTCGGGGTGATCGGGGTCTGGGGTCGGCGTGATCTGCACGGTGCTGAACAGCCCGGTCTCGATCAGCGCGCGGCGTGTCGCTTCGACTTTCTGCGTCTGATAGGGCGCGCCTGGCTGCCAGCGCACCCGTCCTTCGACATAGGCGGGGTTCAGCCGCTCGAGCCCCGAGACCGTGACGGCACCGAAATGCTGCACCGGTCCGGGGTCGAGCGTATAGGTCACGTTCATCGTCTGCGCGCTTCGGTCGATCTCGACGCGGCGGTTCTCGACCTTAGCGAAGGGATGGCCGCTGTCGCCGAGCGCAGCCAGCAGTGCGGTCTCGGCGGCGACAACCGGCGCGGTGCGCGCAGGGTCGCCCGGTTTGAGCGGAAGGCTTTGCCCGATCCCGCCGGAAAGAGGCTGTCCGTCGGGGCCCAGCACGTCTATCGAAGCCACGTGGTACAGCGCCCCCGGAGTTACCGTCACTTTGACTTTCGCCGGGTCGGACCCGGTGTCGAGCTCGTACGAGAACGCCGCATCCCAGTAGCCGAGGCTGTGTGCAGCGTCGGCTAACCGCGCGAGATCGCGGTCGGCCCGCCGGCGCAGGGCTTGCTCGGAAGCGGGGGGTTTGTTTTCGAGCGTCTTCAGCTCGGAGACCCTGTCCAGCAGGTCGGCAAGATCGCTGTCTTCGGCGCCGCTAATCTCGGCGCGATAGTTGAGATCGGCGCGGACAGCCGGCCCCGGCGTCAGCGTGGCGGCCAGCGCGACGGTCAGCAGAAACCGGTGAACCCGCATTCCGTCCCTGTCGGAAACTTGGACCCGAAGAAGTGCTGCCAGGCGCGATCGGGTCGGCCCCCCGCCCCTCAGTGCACACAACCGACATCTTGACCCGGACTTTCAGTGGCGTCGATGCCCGT
The DNA here is from genome assembly GCA_017353855.1 of Alphaproteobacteria bacterium. Lineage (GTDB taxonomy): Bacteria > Pseudomonadota > Alphaproteobacteria > ATCC43930 > CGMCC-115725 > AP-15. The sequence goes on along the minus strand of JAFMSA010000023.1, from coordinate 14,402 downwards.
CTGCCCGTATCGATGAACAAGGCGCTCGGGAGATCACGGTTGCCGCGTGCTTGGTCCCGAAAGTCCTCGACTTGAGCCGCCGGAGTTCTCAGCGAGGCATACGCCCGGTGCCCCGGCCAAACCAAAAGCCGCGAGAAGCGTGAAAAATCCGAAGGGAACCGCTGAAAGATCCGCGCCGGCGTTTACCGCGTTGTCCCCGCCGCCACAGGCAATTCTGACCGGCTCGGGCGCGGGGGCAGACTCGGCCGGCCGGCGTTTCGCCGCCGCCGTCGCACCGGCGGTGAGAGGGTGGCACGGCCGGGAGGGATGTTACGGTGCGGGTTCGGGAATCAAGGCTAGCTCAGCTTGCGGGTGAGAGCACAGGCGGCGCCCCTCGCCACCGGGTTGGATCGATTGCGCGTGACTGATGGTGCTGACAGCTTCGACAGAAACAGGGGCGACCGGCGCTAGCCGCTCTTAGGCTCCGAAGCTCTCTCGACCCGCCGCTTCAGCCGGCGGATCCGGGCCGATAGTTTACGATCGGGTGTGTTGCGCAAAAAGGCGTCGATGCCGCCCTTGTGCTCTATCGTGCGGATTGCCGAGGCGGTCACCCGCAGCCGGACCGCGCCCAGCACGTCCGACAATACTGTCGTGCGCTGCAGGTTCGGCAGAAAACGGCGTTTTGACTTAATGTTGGAATGGCTGACATTGTGTCCGACCTGGACACCTTTGCCGGTGACGACGCATTTTCGTGCCATGCCGGGCTCCGACCGAATCGCATTTTAAAACGCTGACGCGCGGCTGCTCTTCGCGCCGCGCGCGTTCTGTTTGTACGGATATTTATGGTCCTCGTCAACCTCGAGCAACCGGCCGCTGCCTCAGCCTTTATTGAGAAATGCCGCAAGCAGGATCCGGGCGGCGGCGGCAGGAGTCCGTGCGCCGGCCATGACCTCCTGTTCGAGGGCGGCGAGGCGTTCGGCGACGGCCGGGGCGGCTCGGAAGCATTGCAGCAGGCTGTCGCCGATCTCGGACCATAGAGCCGAGCGCGTCTGCTCCGCGCGTCGTCGCGACCACGCACCCGTCCGTTCGAGGACTGCGCGGAACCGGGCGACCTCGTCCCAGGTCTCTTCGATACCGGTCCCTTTGAGAGCGGAGACGGCGCGGACGCCGACCTGCCACTCGGGCAGCGCGGGCCGTATCAGACCCAGCGCGCTCGCATAATCGGCGACCGAGCGCCGGGCTGCCGCGGCGAGGTCTCCGTCCGCCTTGTTGACCAGCACCAGATCGGCAAGCTCGATAACGCCGCGTTTGATTCCCTGTAACTCGTCGCCGCCGGCCGGAGGCAGGATCAGCACGAACATGTCGACGATCTCCGCGACAGCCGTTTCGCTCTGGCCGATCCCGACCGTCTCGACCAGCACTGCGTCGAACCCCGCCGCCTCGCATAGCAAGATCGTCTCGCGTGTCCCGCGGGCAACGCCGCCCCGGCTGCCGGCGGCCGAAGATGGGCGGATGAATGCTGCCGGAGAGCGCGCCAGTTCGGCCATTCGTATCTTGTCGCCGAGGATCGCGCCGCCGCCGCGCTGTGACGCCGGATCGACCGCGAGCACCGCGACGCGGCGACCGAGCGCCACACCCTCGAGCCCGAAGCGTTCGATAAACGTGGATTTGCCGGCCCCTGGCGGACCGGAGATGCCGATCCGGACGGCGCCGCCGGTATCGGGAAGAATCGCGTCGATCAGCCGTTCGGCCGCGTCGCGATGGTCGGCCCGCGTCGATTCGACAAGCGTGACCGCTCGGGCCAGCGCTCGCCTGTCGCCTCGCCGCAACCCTCCGAGCAGCGCCTCGGCGCTGCATGATAGTTGGGTCCTCGATCCTTTTCCGCCAGCGTTCAATCCGTGCGCGCCCAATCACTCAGTCGGCCACGAGCGCGGCTTCGCGCCGCTCGGCTTCCTGCTGGCGGGCCCACATCGTCGCATAGACGCCACGGCGCAGCAGCAATTGATTGTGAGGCCCGCGTTCGACAATCCGTCCGGTGTCCAGCACGAGAATTTCGTCGGCATCGACGACCGTGGACAGCCGGTGCGCGATGACGAGGGTCGTGCGACCCGCGGATACTTCCGCGAGGCTCGCTTGGATCTCCCGCTCGGTCTTCGTGTCGAGAGCCGAGGTCGCCTCGTCGAAAATCAGGATGCTCGGCGCTTTCAGGATTACTCGGGCGATTGCTACGCGTTGTTTTTCGCCACCGGAGAGCTTCAGGCCACGTTCGCCTACGATCGTCTCATAGCCCTCGGGCAGTGATCTGACGAAATCGTCGATGCGTGCGAGGCGAGCGGCTTGTTCGATCTCGGCCGGGGTCGCCCCCGGCCGGCCGTATGCGATGTTGTAATAGATCGTGTCGTTGAACAGCACTGTGTCTTGCGGCACGGCGCCGATGGCGCGTCTCAGGCTGCCTTGCGTCACATCGCGGATATCCTGGCCGTCGATCTCGATCGAGCCCGTATCGACATCGTAAAAGCGGAAAAGCAGCCGCGCGATCGTCGACTTGCCGGCGCCACTCGGACCGACAATCGCAACCGTCGCGCCGGGTGGGACCGTGAAGTCGACATCGGACAGAATCACTCGCCTGAAATCGTAATGAAAACCAACGCGGCGAAAAGCGATGCCCCCGGCCCCGACGACCAGCGCGGGCGCGGCCGGCCGGTCCTGGATTTCGGGCTTGACCGCCAGAAGCGCCGTCATCTGCTCGATATCGGTCAGCGACTGTTTGATGTTGCGGTAGACGACGCCGAGAAAGCTGAGCGGCGTGTAGAGCTGCACGAGATAGGCATTGACGAGGACGAAATCGCCGACGGTCATTTTCGCCGCCGCGACGCCCTGGCCGGCCAGGATCATGATCGTCACGAGGCCGGTGGCGATGATCGTCGCCTGACCGAGGTTGAGGGCCGCGAGGCTCGTATCGCTCTTGACTGCGGCGCGCTCGTAAGCGCGCAGCGAGGCGTCGTAGCGCCGCGCCTCGTATTCTTCATTCGCGAAGTATTTGACGGTCTCGAAGTTCAGCATCGCGTCGACCGCCTTGCTGTTGGCTTCGGTATTGCGCTCATTCATCTCGCGCCGGACGCGCACCCGCCAGTCGGTGACCGAGAAGGTGAACGTGATGTAGGCGACGATCGTCACAAAAATAACGGCCGCGAAAGCCCAATTGTAAAGCCGCCAAAGAATGCCGCAGACCACGAGCATTTCGAAGACTGTCGGCACCACGTTGAACAGCATGAAAGACAACAGAAAGTCGATGCCCGAGGTGCCGCGCTCGATCGCTCGCGATAACCCGCCGGTACGGCGCTCCAGATGAAAACGCAGCGGTAATGCGTGGAGATGGCGGAAGGTCGACAGGGCCAGCCTGCGGACGGCGCGCTGGCTCACCTTCGCGAAAACCGCGGTCCGCAGCTCGTTGAAACCCTGTGACATGACCCGGGCGAACCCGTAGGCGACAATGAGCGCCAGGGGCACCGCAACCACCGCTTTGGTGCCCGACCCGGGGACCGGCGAAAGGGCGTCGACCGCGTGCTTGTAGAGGATCGGTACGTAGATCGTGAGGAGCTTGGCAGTCAGCAGCAAAAGGACCGCAATCACGACCCGCGTCCTCAGCTCGCGCGAGTCGCGCGGCCACAGGTAAGGCGCCAGCCAGCCGAGCGCGCGCAGTTCGTCCCTGAAATGGCCCTTCGGCCGCGGCGGCCCGATTGTCATCGGCCGCCCGCGCCGGCTCATAGCGATGTTCTCGCCGAGTTGGCGCCTGCGGATTTTGCCACGCCGGCGCCACGGACCAGCTTCAGGCTCACCAACAGGGCGCCCGCGACGAGGGCCGCCCCCCAGAAGAAGGCCGCATCACGGCCCAACTCGGCGAAGTAGAACCCCGCGGCGGCCGGGCCGAGCACACGGGAGAGACTGCCGATCGACTGCGAGACGCCCAATATCTCGCCCTGTTCGTCACGCCCGGCACGGCGCGAGATCAGGCTATTGAGCGAGGGCTGCGTCAGCCCCATGCCGAGCGCGAGCGCGGTGACGGCGACGGCGAGTACCGCGAAGGTGCGGGCAACCGGCATGATCAGCAGCCCTGCCCCGATCATGATCAGACCGCAAAGCAGAAGCCGTTCCTCGCCGAAGCGCCGCGCCAGCGCACCGATCAACCCGCCCTGCAGGATCGCCGAGAGCACGCCGACATAGGCAAAGACATACCCGACCTGCCCGGGTCCCCAGCCGAACTGCTGTATCGCCCACAGCGCGAAGGTGCTTTCCATCCCCGCGAAGGCCAGGATGACCAGAAAAAAGATCAGGACGAGGCGCGACAGCACGGGACGACGCAACACGTCCAGGGTCGCCACGAGGCGGCCGCCGGTGGCTCTGCGGAAAGCGCGTTGATCGGGGGGGAGGCTCTCGGGCAGCAGCAGAACGACACCGCACAGCGCGGTAAGGGACAGACCGGCCGCGACCCAGGCGGGAGTCTCGACATCGGCGGTCGCAGGGTCGTGGCCTGCCAGGAGCCCGCCGAGTGCCGGTCCTACGATGAACCCCAATCCGAAGGCCGCGCCGATCAGGCCCATCCCCTTGGCGCGCTCTTCGGGTTTCGTGATGTCCGCGATATAGGCTTGCGCCGCGGCGATGTTGCCAGCGCAAGCGCCGGCGAGCGCACGCGCCGCGAACAGCATCCACAGCATCGTCGCGCTGCCGATTCCCAGGTAGGCGGCCACCGAAGCGGCCATGCTGACGAGCAGCACGGGGCGCCGCCCGACCCGGTCGCTGAGCCTTCCCCAGAGAGGTGCGGTAAACAGCTGCATGAGAGAATAGACGGCCAGCAGCAAGGTTACCTCGAGGGGCGAGGCGCCAAAGCGGACCGCGTAAAAGGGCAGCAACGGGATGACGAGGCCGAACCCGACGAGATCGACCAGGACGATGAGAAAGAGGGTCGGCATTTGAGCCGCCCTGATATCGCGCCCCGGGCGAAGCCCGCAAGAGCTTCGGCGCCTCAGGCAGGATCGCGGAGGTGCAGCAGGCGCAGGCGCTCGGTCGCGCGGCGGGTTACGAGCGGGGTTCGATCGATGGCGGACCGCGCAACTCGCGATACAAGCGCATTGCGAACAGGAGGGCGAGCGTGCCGACCAAAGTCCAGGTGAGGGTAAGCGGCGCTATCTGGACGAGCATCATTGCGGCCCATGCGAGGACTGAAAACAAGCTCAACGTCACGGCGATCGCGACCAGGCCGGCGAACCAGCGCGGGCCGATCCGGCTTGTTCGTTGCAGCCAAAGAGCGATACTGGCGGTGACGAGCCCGCCGCCGCCCGCGATCACTAGCAAGACTTGCACCGCCTCGACTCCCTGTCCGTAGGGCGGCACCGGACGTCGGCGGCGGGGGCGCGGTCGCGCGCAACGCGCTCAAACAAGAGCTCGAGACTGCGGCGATCGACACCATCGCTCTTCATTACGAGGCCAATCAGGGGATCTTCGATCAGTTCGGCGAGCGAATATTCCGCCAAGCACTTGCCCATAACGACACTCCCAATCCCCCGACCCCCATTTCACACCAGCAGTGTAGCTAAGTCGTTAACCCGACATTCGCTACCCCTGGCGGAAAACAACCCATCCCGCCACGCACCGCGTCCTCGCGCGTCGCGGCGCAAAGACCCGTTGCGGCGCGGTCCCCGAAGGGCATCTGTCACGCCCGCGCAAACTCGCAGATCGCTTCCGGAGAAAAGCTACCCGACCCGCCGCGGCGCACCTGGGCGCGTTGCGCCCGGCAAAACAGGCGGGGCGGGTGGCCGGGTTGCGGTCGATGGCGAGCCGCAGTTCCGTAAGACGGCTTTTGGGTGAGCCGGCGAACCGTTGCGCTAACCGCCTTGTCCCGGCCACAGTAGCCATGCACCCGGGCTCGGCCGCGGCGGACCGAAAGTGAGCGCCGCCACGACACGCGGTAAAAATCAACGTTTACGGATAGTAAGCTTCTCCTTGCCGGATCCGAGGTGCACGCTCCTCGCACATCTGCGGGCGCCGGGGCCTCGACAGGGATGCCGCAGGACGTCGGGTCGCTGCGCGCGAAGGGTTCTTGAAGAAAGCCGCGGAGGCGATCAAGCGGCGGTTTCCATCCGTGTTCGGCCGGGACGCTGGACGACACTAGCTTAGACGATTCACACTCCGGCATTCGTACCGAACATGAGAGGCCGGCGATGGAACTGGGCAAACTCGGCGTTTGGGTTTCGATGGACAGCATGACCGCCACAGCTGCAGCGACGTTTGCCAAGCGTATCGAAGAGCGGGGCTACGCCGCATTGTGGATCCCCGAGAGTCGCGGTCGGAATGCGCTTACGCATTCCTCCTGGCTCCTCGCGAACACACAGAGGCTGATCGTCGCAACGGGCATCGCCAACATCTACGCCCGCGATCCGATGGCGATGGCGAATGGGCAGCGCGGTCTCGACGAGCAGTCGGACGGCCGCTTTCTGCTCGGCGTGGGCGTGTCGCATCGGCCGATGGTTCAAGGCTTGCGCGGCCACACCTACGGCAAGCCGGTCACGACAATGCGAAACTATCTCAAGGCGATGCAGGAGGCACCGTACCAGGCGCCGATGCCGCGCGAAAGGCCGCTCACCGTCGTAGCCGCGCTGGGGCCCAGGATGATGGCCTTGTCGGGCGAACTGGCCGACGGCGCTCACCCCTACAACACGACTCCGGAGCACACGGCGAACGCGCGGTCGATCCTCGGGCCCGGCAAATTGCTGTGCCCCGAGGTTTGGGTGCTACTCGAAACCGACCCGACAACAGCACGCCGCGCGGCACGTGAGGCGCTCTCCCGCTACCTGCAGCTCGAAAACTACCTCAACAGCTGGCGGCGCGAAGGCTTTGGCGACGCCGATCTTGCCGGGGGCGGATCCGACCGCTTTGTAGACGCCATGGTGGCCTGGGGTGACGAGCGGGAAATCCGCGGGCGTATCCAGCAGCATTGGGATGCCGGCGCCGACCATGTCTGCATTCAGCCGATCTCTGGGCAGGGCTCGCGGCAGTCCGTCGACGAGAGGGTTCTGGACCTGTTGGCGCCGGCGGGCCAATCTTGACGGGTTTTGGCGCTGGAACGACATTGATTGATGATCTTCCCGCCGCTGGGGCGTGATGCCGGGCGGTCCGGAAAAAGCGAGGGTTACGGCCATGTATTCGGAAACCACCCGATCAATCACCGTCACTGTGAAGCCCTTTTATCTCGAGGATCAGTCCTCGCCGGCCGAGAACCACTACGTATGGGCCTATCATGTCCGCATCGAGAACGGCGGGAGGGAGACGGTTCAGCTGCGTCGTCGCCACTGGCGGATAACCGATAATCTCGGACGGCTGCAGGAGGTGCGAGGTCCGGGGGTGGTTGGCGAGCAGCCCGTGCTGGGACCCGGTGAAAGCTTCGAGTACACCAGCGGCACGCCGTTGCCGACGCCGTCTGGCATCATGGTCGGCACCTACGAGATGGAAACACGAGGCGGGGAAAGCTTTTCGGTCCGTATTCCGGCGTTTTCGCTCGACAGTCCACATCAGCCGGTTCGCCTCAACTGACCGGATTCTCCGTCAACAACAAAGAGGAATTGAGAATTTTGATGCCGCGCGCTTTTACTCCATCTGTGTCCTTCTCAGAACGACTGCCCGAATCGGCCCGCTCCGTGCCGCGACCGAGCCGCGAGGAAGCCATGGAAGCGGTCCGCACGTTGATCCGCTACGCCGGTGACGACCCGACGCGCGAGGGGCTGCTTGGCACCCCCGATCGCGTCGTGCGGGCCTATGACGAGTTCTTCGGCGGCTACGACGAGGATCCGGTCGCGCTGTTACAACGCACCTTTGCCGAGACCAATGGCTACGACGAGATCGTCGCGCTTCGGGACATCCGTTTCGAATCGCATTGCGAACACCACATTGCGCCAATCATCGGCAAGGCCCACGTCGCTTACCTCCCGAACAAACGTATCGTCGGCATCTCCAAGCTGGCCCGGCTTGTCGAAGTGTATGCCAAGCGATTGCAGATACAGGAGAAAATGACGGTGCAAATCGCCAACACGCTCGATGAAGTGCTGCAGCCGAAGGGTGTGGCGGTGATCATCGAGGCCGCCCATCAATGCATGACGACGCGCGGAGTGCATAAACCGGGGGTAACGATGATAACGAGCCGGATGCTCGGCGCCTTTCGCGATGACCCGCTTAGCCGGCGCGAAGTCCTGTCGATGATCGCAACGCCGGCCGGCGCGAAGCTCGACAACGTCTGACGCGCAATCTTCGGGGATCAACGTCGCGACATCAGCGCGGCAGTAGCCGGTAGCACAATCGCACGCGGCGCCAGTCTGCTGGCGACCGCGAGGATATTGTTCAACACTCCGGCGATTACGACGCGACGGCCTGCCTTCAGCGCGCGATAGCCGATGCCCGCCACCGCGGCGGCGCTCATCGCGGGGCGCATTTTGATGTCGCGGGCCCCGGCCACATTGAAGAAGTTCGTGGCAGTGGCGCCGGGACACAATGTTGTCACAGTGACCCCGGTTGCCCGGAGCTCGTAAGCAAGCGCCTCGCCGAGGCTTAAGACATAGGCCTTTGTCGCAAAATACGCCGCCATACCCGGGCCGGGTTGGAAACTGGCCGTGGACGCGACGAGCAGCACCTTGCCGCGGCGGCGTGCGACCATGCCCGGCAGCAGCAGCCGCGTAAGTTCGGTCAATGCCGCGACATTGACCTGCAGCATCTCGCCTATTCGCCCGGGGTCCATCTGGTCGAACCGCCCGATCGCGCCGAGCCCGGCATTGTTGACCAGGACATCGACGACAAGTCCGCGGCTTTGGATGGCGTCGGCAAGCTCTGCGGCGGCGCCGGGTTTGCTGAGATCGGCCGGGATCACGATCGCGGCGGCGCCCCCGCTTTCGAGCTCGGCAGCGAGCGTCTGCATCGGCGCAAGGCTGCGCGCACTCAGCACCAAGTCGTGACCGTCTCTCGCCAGTTCGCGGGCGAGATCGGCGCCGATCCCGCTCGATGCGCCGGTTACGAGGGCAAGCGGACGGGTAGGGCGCATCATTGCGGACATCCCCTGACGTCCCGTCGGCCCCGCTCGCTGTCCAGTCGGTCCGCGGCAACCTCGCCGCCCTTCAGCACGAGCGCAATGCGCTCGCGATCCTGCAATATCCGCACATCGGCGAGCGGATCGCCTGCGACGACGATCAGGTCGGCGAGCTTGCCTTTCTCGACCGTCCCGAATTCGCACTCCCGGCCGAGGCACTCCGCGGCCCAGCCGGTTGCCGCCCGCAACGCCTGCAGCGGTGTCAACCCTGCCTTTACGAGGCATTCGATCTCGAGCGCGTTGCTCGGATGGCCGTGCCCGCCCGCGTCGGTTCCGGCGGCAATCCTGACCCCCGCCGCCAAGGCCCGGCGGAGGCTCTCTACATGGTGGTTCTGGAGGTCGTGCGCGCGTTCGCGGACATGCGGCAACGCCGACTTACGGTGGAAGTCGTAGACCGCGAAAGTCGGCACGAAAAAGATCCCGCGCCGCGCCATCATATCGAGCAATTCGGGTTCTGTGTCGAGATAGCAGCCATGCTCGATCGAATCGACACCTGCCTCCACCGCGATGCGCAAGCCGCGGCCGCCGAGTGCGTGACACATGACCCGGCGATCGAGCGCGTGGGCTTCCTCGGTCAGCGCCTGCATTTCGTCAAGATTGAATGCCGCGTCCGCCGGCCCGTGTCCGGGCCGCGAGCTCGCGCCTCCGGTAGTGGCGCATTTGATGACGTCGGCGCCGGCACGCACGACCCGCCGCACGACCGGCCGGACGTCCGCGGGGCTGTTGATGACGGCGTCGGGAAGTAGCGGATCACTCGGAACGCAGCAGGAAAATCCGGCCGGGCTGACGCGGTCGCCGATGCCGCCGATCGGGGAGATGATGCACAGCGACACGACGAGACGGGGTCCCGCGATCAGACCCTCGTCGATTGCGTGCTTGAAGCCGCCGTCGAGACCCGCCGCGTCGCGCACCGCCGTATAGCCCGCCATCAGCGTGTCTCGCAAAACCTTGGCAGTTCGCAAAGTGCGGGTGCTCTGCGGCTCGTCGATACCCCAGCGCCGGGCCAGATCATAGCCGTGCATCGCCATATGGTCGTGACAGTCGATGAGGCCGGGCAATACCGTCATGCCGGTGACATCGATAATCTCCGCCTCCGCCGGCCAGTCGTCGGCGGCTCTGGTCGTGACCGCCTCGATGCGTTGATTGCGGATCACGATCGCGGCGCCCGCCACCGGGCCGGCGCCGGTTCCGTCGATCAGCCTTCCTCCCTTCAACACCTTCATATCAGCGCTCCTCAATCAGCGAGTCGCCCGGTTCGTGCAGAGATTGTCGGGCGTCGGATGGGATTATCACGCCAGGGAGTGGGCGTGAGGTCCAGATGTGAATCGCGGGAGAGACGTCGACCTGGACATCGAGCGGGCCGGCGTTGAGCCTGACCCTTTCGCCGGGAGGGTCACTCTGATGCGACAGGCACGAACCGCATTGCGGACAAGAGAAGCACTTCAGGCGGCGGCCGCTATGTGTGGAGCGGGACCACGCATGCTCACCGGTGAGGACGCGAAGACCCGCCCGCCGGACTTCTACAGATAGGCAAAATGCGGAAGCCGACCTCCGGCATTCGCTGCAATGGCAGTTCACCCGAGCTCTCATAGCGAATATGGCCGCACTGACATCCACCGGCTGGGCCATTTGACATGTCTTTCAGATCTCGAGTTCGAGACCCACCTCGATGGCGAGGTTCGCGGGTATCCCAGAATAGGCGGCCGGATAGGCATTGAGGTGCATTGCTGCAAACAGCCGCTTTCGCGATAGCGACATCCCGGGCACCTTGCCGCTCGGGACGACCTTGATCCGCCGCGAATAAACGTGATCCTCTGCGGGTCGATCTCCCGCAGCGCCGGGTCACGGGCCGCCATCCTGAGACCGGCCATCACATCGGGCTGCTCCGTAAAGCCGTAATAAAGCTCCACCTGCGTAATTCCCGGCACCCACCCGGACACGTCACGCGCTGATCAGATTCGGCGCGCGGCGCGTCTGTGCTGTTTATCGTGACCACCAGCACGCGCTCGTGCCGTAGACGGTTGCCGCCTCGGAGGTGGCGCGTCAGGGCGCGCGGGACAACTGTTCGCAGCGGTCACGATCGCCGCCGCCCCCGGCAGCCTGACCGGGCGGCTTTCAAGAAACCACTCGACGAAATTCCTCCGAGCGTTGCTGCAGGCGCGAGCGCTGCTGCTCGAGCAGCTGTTCCCCGTGCACCATGTCAGCATCAGGAAGGCGACGACGCCCACGCGAGCAGCATTGGAAACCAGCCGCCTTGGACGAGCTTTGTTTCGTTGGCGGCGACAAAGATCAGATCGATCGTGAGGAAAAATCCATTGGCCGCAGTGACGAGCACCAGATTGTGTCCCCATTGTCTCGCCACCAGAGCCGCCATCACCGTCGTGATCGCCATCGTCGTGATGGGACACTTCGTGTACTACGCGGTCGCAGATCCGTACGTGCGGCTTTCCCGCATACGGCTCCTACCTCGGGTGGCTGACGGCAAACCTTTGATTCGGCCATGGGTGAAGGATGTGCGGTTTGGGGAACCAGTCGTCGACGAGCCTCGCCATGCGGTCCCAGGTGGTGCCGTCCCGCTGGCCGCGTCGCTGGAGCGAGCGCCGCCACAGATCGGCAACATGTACCCGGAACGCCAAGAGCGCCCGTCCGTTCGTCGGGACCGGCATCGGGACGGCGATTCCGTAGGCGCCGCCGAGCGCGTCGGAGGAGCCGAACTCGACGACGGCGCCGAGCAGCAGGTTCACCGCCGGCACATAAATTTGTCAATTTGTCCTTTTTCGCGGCTGGCGGTGTGCAGCACGCGCATCCGGGGCAGGATGGCGGGTCAGAGACGCCCGATATTATCGACTGCGAGGCAATAATCGTGGCCATCGTCGCAAACGCCACCAATGGGTAATGAAACCATCCGGGTACCAGCAGATGGAACGGGTTTTCGATCGCGTCGCGGCATGAGAGAAGCAGCGCCCCCTGACCGAAATAATTCAGCACGAGCGCAGGCAAGACGATTGAGAACCAGCCGACGGATGGGCAGACATCCGGAATGGCCGATATCAGCATACATTGCCTCGCCCCCGGTCATGGCGAGGAAGGGCGGCCGCGATCGCCGGTCGCGCTTGAATGAGGTAGGTCAGCGCGTAGTGCGGCCTGCATGCTCCGAGATTTCAGACTGCCCGATAATCCCCCGGGTGCCGAGCAGGCCGGTCGCGAGGAACCATAACAGCATCAGCGGTCCGAAAATGGTGCCGATGAACGCTGTCCCCTTGCGCTGGACGAGGAAGAGGCCGACGAGAACGATGACGCAAAGCGGGACGACGGCGAGCGCCACCCCCCTTGTACCCCCCCCGGGGGCGTCGAGTTTAAGGCCTTCAATTGCGCTCAGTACCGAAATCGCTGATGTTATAACGCCGTCGCCGTAGAGAAGCGCAGCGCCGATCAGGCCAACGACAAGGAGCGAAGCTCGCCAGTTGCCGCGCGGCGCGTGCCGCACGTCAAGCAATGCCAGCAATGGCCATGATGCCGCCCTCGCCGTCGTTGTCGGCGCGCATGATCACAATTGCGTATTTGAGCGACACGGTTACGATCAACGTCCAGAGGATGAGCGAGACGAGGCCCAGGATCGTTTCGTGCGAGAACGCTCCGCTCGCGAGCGCTGCCTGCCTGAACGCACAGAGCGAACTCATTCCGATGTCGCCGTAAACTGTGCCGAGCGCCGTGAGAACGGCGGCTGCCGCGAACGGCTTTGCATCGTGCCGGGGCACCGCTGTCGCTTGAGCGATCGGTTCATGTTGCTCCTCTCGCGTACCACCGGGTTTGCGGTAAACACGCCGCACACAAACAAGCGTTCCGGAGGAGTACCGATCAGCTTGTCTCCTGCGGCGAATAGAGCCCATCTTTTGCAGCTGGCCGCTCATAGCGTCGTGACAGAACGGCAAACATGCTGCCCGTCACGGCAATGGGCAAAGGATCGGGGGGGATGGGGCACTGGGCAGGCACCATGTGGCACGATGTTTCGCGCGTTGCTTATTCGACGAGCCTGGGCGCCGGCCGATCCGTCCTGCTCGGTGTGATTGCGCGCCGGCTCGTCGGGTCACCGCTCACGACGCCGCATCGGATCTCCGGAGCCCGCTCACCGGCGTAAGCATCTCTAGCCTAGCGCCAAGGGACCTTGCCGGCTCCCCAAGCGACGACCGGCGAGGGCTGATGCGCTAACGGCGGCGACCCGCGTCCCGCTTCGGCGATCAAATTGAGGCCGACGATCCGCGGCCGCGAGCGGCGAAGGCAAGGTTTGGACAAACGTGACCGGAGGGACGGCCGCAGCGGCGCAGAGTTTCGACGAATCCGGGGCTCCTCTGCCTAGCACCTGCGCGAGGACAACAAACGTCGCATTGCCGCGGAGAAGGCGTTCCTTATCCGATGGAACAATGGAACGACCAAGAGACGTGCAGCAACTGGTACCCTTGACGGGTCGTCGCCTCGACGTGAAGGTGGGCAGCGCATCTCTGCTGTCGCCCTATCCATGGCCAGCGGTGTCCGAAGACGACCCGACGTGGTTCAACGGCAGCGATGCCGAGCGCGCCTATCAGCGCATCCTTTGATTAATATAATTTGATGTTGCTGTGTTCGTGCTTGACTAGCACCCTGCCCGAACTCGCCCAATCGCCAACCTTCCGTGAGCCTGAGCCTGACGCAGCCGCATGGATTCGACTTTTGGCCCGCAGACCAATCGGTCGTGATCATGGCGGAGGCCGATGAGAACCGTTCGTCGTTCAATGGCTCTCAGTCTTCCGGGATAGGCTGCATCTTTGTGACACCGACCATTGACGATCTCGCTGCGCGACGGGATTGAGACGTTACGACGCGGTGGATCTCGGGCAGAAAGCCTGAGCCGGAGGCGAACCAGGCCCTGCTGCCGCGGCAGCGAAAAAAGCCTCTTGCGAATTTGGCCTGAACCGTCCTCAAAACCATCTTCGCCAAGTCCGCGTTTCGTTCCATTTACCTCCGTTGCCAGTATTTTCCACTTTGCGAACTGATCCTGGCCAATTCCTAAATCCCGTTTGCATCTCGGGCAGAGAACTCTCACACGGGGGCCCCGGGAATCAGACACCCCACCGACGAGATGCGATATTCCGAATCCTGGGCATCCGGCATCATGATCCGGCGACGTCGTCGGATCGGCATATTACCCAAGCGGCCGCCGCAGGGCTCGGCAAAGGCGGTCGTGCCACTCAGTCCGGTCGCAGGCTAACTACCTCCCCTACCGGGCTTATCAGAGGCGACAACGACGGACGCCGGATGC
>JAFMSA010000816.1 GCA_017353855.1 Alphaproteobacteria bacterium | reverse complement strand
GATCTTCCACCCGCCTACCCCTTGCAGGTGCCGCCCGCGCGAGCGCGCAAGACGGCACGCCGCACTTCCCGGTTCGGCAGCGGCGGCTGCCGCGTGACGGTAGCCGCAGCCCTTACTCCGCGAGCTTGGCTGGCTTGGTGTGCGCTATCCGTACCACCGAACGGCTCCGATGCGCCGTCGCGAGGTGCCCGTAACAGAAGGTTATCAGCATGAGCAGGTGGTGGTTCGCGGGGCTCGTAGTCACGGGCTTGACGCTTGCTCCACTCGCCAGCGGTGAAGAGACCTCGAACATCACCGGCTTAATGACGGGCAATGCTCTGCTAGCCACCTGTCAGGGCCCCGGTTTTATCCAGAAGGGAACCTGTATCGGCTACGTCGAAGGTGTTTATGATTATCTGGCAGTCATCCTGAACTACCTCGGAAAGAAACAATGTCGCCCAGAAAAGGGGCAGGTGCTTAGAGGTCGACAGCTAATGGATATCGTCATTAATTATCTGAGAGAGCATCCTGAACAGCGGGACTTGTCGGCAGCATGGCTGGTCACCTATGCAATAGGTAGCGCTTGGCATTGTGATTTGCCGCTGCCCCCTGCCAACGTCGTCGCCCGGCCATCGTTGTCGGCGCCACGCTGATCGGCGGTGTAAACACGGATCGATATCGCCTCCGGCTCGAAGAAGCCGGCTACTCGCCCCGACAATCTGGCGCTGCGTTCGAAAAACCGCTCCCGCGGCTGCGGAGATACACTCGCGTGTTACTACCAGCGCGAACATACGGCCCGGCAAGCAAAGGTCGGCGCGCTCATCCCTAAGTCAGCTCTAAGACCGAGACCGATCGTGCCGCCGCGCCTCGCGGGTCGTGCGGGTGATGCCGGCGGAAGCCACGGTTGTCGTCTCGCCGCGCCAGGCGGGATCGCGCGACACGTCGTCGAGAAGCAACGTCGTAATCCACCATCGCCCGCCGGGCTGTCGCTGGCGCAGCAGCTGGCCGTTGCGGCAGAGTGCCAGCCGCGAGTGGTCGCGGGCATTGCGCCAATAACGCTGCGCTCCTCCGTTGCCTGAGAGCGTCGCCATCGCGGGGCCTCTCGTAGTATGAACCGATCGGCGTCGTCCATCGAAATCGTATGCTCTTCGGCATACGATTTCCTTCGCTTGAGAGAACGCTGCGCTTCCTTTTCTTTCGAGAGACCTCTCGTCGTCGGCTGCGGCGCCGGGAGGGGGGCCGACCGACCCGCCCCGGCGCCCGAGCCCTGCCGAGGCCGCGCGCCGTGCGCGACCCCCTCTGGACGCGGCGCGCGAAGATTGCGGTACGCCGCAAGCTCCTGTTGCCCCAAATATTTTCGAGCGAACGACACTTGCGTATTCCTCAAGTAATGGTGACGAGAAAGTTCTGATAGCTGCTATATGTTGTGCTTCTTGATACGGCGGGAGCACGAGGCGATGCCGTTTCAGCCGTTGCCGATGATTGGCAAGGTCTTCGGGCGTTTGACGGTGATTGAGCGTCAGGGGACCCACCGCAACGGCAATCCGCTGTGGCTTTGCGAGTGCGCGTGCGGGCGCAGGATTGTCACGACGGGTTCGCGGTTGAGGGACGGGGACCGGAAGGCGTGCAGTCGGGCCAATCACCCGACGCGCTATACCGGCGGGCATCCGGTGCCGGTGGCGTTATTGCGCGAGCTTTTGGACTGTGATCCGGCGACGGGGATTTTGACGTGGCAATCGCGTCCTGCTCCGGTGGGGACGTTCTGGAACGCGCGGTATGCGGGGAAGCGGGCGGGTTCTTTGCGTCGGTCGCAGGGGCGATGCGTCGTCAATATTTGCGGACGCCGGTATCAGGCGGGTGTGGTGGTTTGGGCGCTGTGCACGGGGGCGTGGCCGCGTGCGGAGATTGATCACATCGACCGGGTTCCGTCGGACAACCGGCTCAGTAATCTGCGGCCGGCGACGCACCGGCAGAACATGGCCAACCGCAAATTGCACAGGAACAACCGGCTGGGGATCATGGGGGTTTATTTTTATCGGCGGACGAGGAAGTTCCGCGCTGCGATCTGTGTCAACGGCAGGTCGGTGCACTTGGGATATTTCCCGACGTCGCACGAGGCGGCGGCTGCTTACCAGGCGGCGGCGCGGGCCAATCGGGGCGAGTTTGCGGTTTGAGCATAGGCCCGTCGTATGTGCGGATTGCGGATTTGCGCTAGGGCGCAGCAGACGT